>JABDCF010000106.1 GCA_013288235.1 Bacteroidota bacterium
GTATTATTTAATGCGTTTTGCTGTGAACTGCTATCTGTATGTGCTGTTTGTGCTAACGAATTTTTGCCGACAACAGCGCATAGAAGAAATGCTATTGTGGATAGGTAGGTGTTTCTTCTCATAACTTCAGGTTAAAAATGGAAATTACGTTACTTAATATTAAAAACCAAGTGTTTAGTTAAAAAAGTTTCAGTAAATGTTTTCTTTGGGGTAATAATCCATCCGCTTATAGCCAATACGGGCATTATTTGAAAAATGATACAATGTGTCAAAGAAACACTTTGTGCAATCGGCAGGCTTAAATTAGTGTAAGGCAAAAATCAACCAAATCCGCTTTGAATTTCGCTATATGCCTACCTTTTTCGGGCTAATTTGGGTGCACGGGGAATACCCGGTGTAAAGCGTATCTTTATTAGTTTTTGGGGTATTTTGAACAAAGCGCATAATTTTTTTGATTAAAAATATAGAGGTATTTGACAATAACAGGATACTTAATTGTCATAAAAATATTACATAATTACCTGGTGGTACAAATCAATAATCTATCGTATTATTGATTTAATTTAAAAATCAAAAACCATTTTATGAAAGCCACAAAAGTATTAGCCATTTTATTGTTAGCAATATTTAGCTACAGCGCTGTAAGCGCCCAGCCGCACCACAAAATTCACCACAAAAGGCACCACCGTCGTCATCACAAGATGTAACAAAAAAGGCCCCCCGATAATTCGGGGGCCTTTTTTGTTACATCTTATATTTGAAGTTTTACTTATTTCTTTGAAGTACCGTTGTAAAAAAGCCCAGTTGAGAGAAATCAAGTACAACCTTTGTGTGAAAATTGTTAATTTTATTCCAATAAATTATTAACTGGCAGAATGGCTAAAAAGGGCAAATTGGTAAAGTATGTTAGCTCTTATTTAGACAGAGAATTTTTAACGGTTAACACAGGCCCCATCGCCGATCTCGTTTCTGTGCTTAGCCTGGAAGAAAGAACACTAATCTACAAATATTTTGAAGACGGCTACGAAGGTGTGAACAGTATATTGCGAAAAAGCCTGGGAAAAAACAATACTGAATTCGGACGGCTTTTGGATAATACGTTAAGAAAGTTGCCGGATTATAAAGGTGTTGTATACAGAAGCGTTAACTTAACATCTTCGGAGATAGAAAAGTATGAGGTAGCCTGTGAAAAAAATGCTATATTTAGTAGAACATTCTTTTATTTCAACCAGCAAATCGATTGGTATTGCCAGTATGTACGGCAAAAGCTGTCAATTTACCATAATTAGCCAAACTGGAAAGGATATAGAAAAATTTACTAAATACGGCTTCCATAGCGGCCAAAATGAAAAGGAAATATTGTTCAGGCCAAATCGTAAATTTGCTGTACTGGAAGTATCAAAACTGGAGGGTAGCACGTTAATATTAATGGAGGAACTTAGCTTATGACCATGATAGAACAATTGGAAAAAGACGCTGTAATTGAAGAAATGGATATTTTTAATATTTCAGGCCTTATTATGCAGGCTATTGAAGTTAAAAGTTCTGTTAAAAGACAAAAGACTATAGACACAAAAGAAATCATACTGGATTCTTTGGCTGATATACTGGAAAATATGCTCACTAACAACCTAAATTTGTCAAAACAAAAGAAAGTTGAAATTATTCATTTGCTAAATAAACTGAAGGCGAATAAAGAATACATGCAGTTGTTGAAAGGAAATTTGATTAGCAATCAGCAGGCACTGGCTGATATGCAAACTGCATCAGTACGATTGGGAAAAAAATCGCAATCAGCTTTTGAGATGGATTAATATTAAGAGGAGGGATACGGCAAAAGCTATGGTTTTGAAATATTTTGTCGTTAGGCTCATTTTTTATTTGACAGCTTTTTTTGCGTTCGTATTGTGGATCTGTCTATGTCTGTTTTTTAATAGGATATGCAGATGGCAGCGGCAATCATATTAAAAGTTCGTTAGCATTGGCACTCCTTTTTATAATTTTCAATATCGGCATTAACAGGTTGATTTTAATTCAGCACTATTTGAAAAAAGAATTTGAAAGGGTTTCAATCTTAATGTCAGCAAGTCGGTTTGTTTTGCTATGCATGGCAAATAGTTAGACCGCCACTTTTTATTATAAATCGTTTTACCGTGGTTATATAAAAGGAAAGAGCCCGGATAACTACCAATTATCAGGGCTCTTTCCTTTTTAATTTTCAATCTTTACAACTTCCTTTTCACTTCTACATTTTCATACGCTTCAACTATATCCCCTACTTCAATGTTATTAAAGTTGTGGATATTTAAGCCGCACTCGTAACCGGTAAGTACTTCTTTAACGTCGTCTTTAAAGCGTTTTAATGAGGCAAGTTCGCCGGTATATATTACCACGCCTTCGCGAACGATGCGTATTTTGCTGTTACGGGTAATCTTACCATCCAATACCATACACCCGGCAATTGTACCAACCTTGCTGATCTTAAAGGTTTCGCGGATCTCGACATTGGCAACAATTTTCTCTTCGAAAGTTGGTGCAAGCATGCCTTCCATCGCAGCCTTTATCTCGTTTATGGCGTCGTAGATGATAGAATAAAGCCTGATATCTATCTGCTCGTGCTCTGCCAGTTTACGTGCGCTTGCCGAAGGCCGTACCTGGAAGCCTATGATAATAGCATCAGATGCCGAAGCCAGCAATACGTCCGACTCGGATATTTGCCCTACAGCTTTCGAAATGATATTTACCTGTATTTGTTCAGTTGATAATTTCAGCAACGAATCGGATAACGCCTCGATAGAACCATCCACATCGCCTTTAACAATAATGTTAAGCTCCTTAAAGTTACCCACTGCCAAACGGCGGCCAATTTCATCAAGGGTGATGTGTTTCTGTGTACGTAAGCCCTGTTCGCGTTGTAATTGTAAACGTTTGTTGGCAATTTCGCGGGCTTCAACTTCGCTTTCAAGCACGTTAAATTTATCGCCCGCAGTTGGTGCGCCCTGCATACCCAATACCTGTACCGGTGTGGATGGGCCCGCCTTATCAACCCGCTGGCCACGCTCATTGGTTAACGCTTTTACACGTCCGCTGTAACAACCTGCTAATATCGGGTCGCCTACCTTTAGGGTACCGGCCTGTACTAAAATGGTGGTTACAATACCACGGCCTTTATCCAAAGCAGCCTCGATAACGGTACCAACGGCACGTTTGTTAGGATTAGCTTTCAATTCAAGCAATTCGGCTTCGAGCAATACTTTTTCTAACAGCAGGTCAATATTTAAGCCTGTTTTGGCTGATATTTCCTGAGACTGGTATTTACCGCCCCATTCTTCAACCAAAATATTCATGGCCGATAACTGTTCGCGTATTTTATCGGCATTAGCGCCCGGCCTGTCAATTTTATTGAAGGCAAAAATGATTGGTGCGCCGGCAGCCTGCGCGTGGTTTATGGCCTCGCGGGTTTGCGGCATCACGCTGTCATCGGCAGCTATTACTATAATTACAATATCTGTTACCTGGGCGCCCCTGGCACGCATGGCGGTAAACGCCTCGTGACCCGGTGTATCCAGGAATGTTATTTTTCCTTTGTCATCAGGCAAAGTTACCTCGTAAGCGCCAATGTGCTGGGTTATACCCCCTGCTTCGCCGCCTATAACGTTTGTTTTGCGTATAAAATCGAGCAACGATGTTTTACCGTGGTCAACGTGGCCCATTATAGTTACAATTGGCGCACGTGGTATCAGATCTTCCGGATCATCAGGTGAATCAAGGTTAGCTTCTTCGTCCTGTGGTTTTACAAACTCTACCTGGTAACCAAATTCATCGGCAACAATGCTCAGTGTTTCAGCATCAAGCCTTTGGTTGATGGATACGAACATGCCAAGGCTCATGCAGGTGGAGATGATCTGTGTTACAGAAACATCCATCATCGAAGCCAGCTCATTTGCTGTTACAAACTCGGTAACTTTCAACACTTTCGATTGCAGTTCCTGCTCCATTGCCAGTTCTTCGGCAGTAGCAGCTACATCGTCACGTTTTTGGCGGCGGAATTTAGCACGCTGGGCAAATTTACCGGATTTACCGGCGCCGCTTAAGCGGGCTAAAGTTGCCTTAATTTGATCCTGTATATCTTTTTCCGTAGGTTCTTCCTTCGGTGTTGTATTTTGTGGAGTATTACGGCTGTTCCTGAAATCGGGACGGTTACCACCGCCCTGGTTGCCGCCACCTCCCGCAGGGGCGTTGCCTCTGTTCCTGAAATCAGGACGGTTACCGCCATGCGGTTGCTGCTGTCCCGGAGGATTTGCCGCTTGTTGTCCTGCATGATTTGCCGTCGGGTTCCCTGGTTGCTGGTTATTTCCGCCACCGCCCTGGTGGTCCTTACGTTTTCTTTTACGTTTATGGTCCTGCGAACTGGTATTTGATGATGAGGCTACCGGGTTGCGTTTTGGCGCACTTACAGGTAACTGGATCTTACCAATCACATTCGGCCCGGTCAGGCGTTCAGCTTTTGCCCTGATTACTTCAGGCTCCTGCGGTTCATCAACAGTTTCTACAGGTGGTTCAACTTCTTTTGCGACTTCCACAACCGGCGGAACTACTATATTTTCGCTTTTAACTTCTGCTTTAACAACTTCGGGAACAACTTCTTTCGGCGCCTCTATTACCGGCTCAGGCTGCGGTTTTGGCACAACTATCTCGGGTGTAACAACAGGCTCTTCTTTTTTCTCGATAGGCTTCTCAACAGGTTTCTCAACCGGCTGGTGTTGTGCATCAAGGTTATTAAGGTCAATTTTACCCACTACCTTTACCCCCGGCAAAACTTCATTATGTTCTGCGGGTTTTTGGGGCTGCGGTTCAACCGGCTTCGGTTTTTCCACAACTGGTGGCGTATAATGGTTGCCTATGCCTTTTATCAGTATCTCTTCGTTCTCAAAATCTCTTGAACGGCGATGTTCTGTCGGTTTTTCCGGAAAAACTGCTGGTTCTTCCTTCCTGATCTTCCCGATACTGATTTGCTTGGCTTCCTCCTTGATAATTTTATCAACAGCAAACTCTTTCAAAAGAGCATTGTACATATCGCCATCGAGTTGGGCCATAGGATGTTTTTGCACCTTGTAACCTTTTGTCGCCAAAAAATCAACAATGGTACCCGTACCGATATTCAGCTCTTTAGCTGCTGTAAATAATTTTATGGATTTGTCTTCTGACATTTATTACTATTCTTTCTCTGCTTTTTTTGCAAAAATACGATTTTAATTTTGGTAATCACGCTTATTCAAACTCAGCCTGAAGAATTGATAATACATCTTTAACAGTTTCTTCTTCTAAATCGGTACGTTTTACCAATTCATTAACTGTTAATGCAAGTACTGATTTTGCCGTATCTAAACCAATGCGTTTAAATTCGTCAATTATCCAGCTTTCAATTTCATCTGAAAACTCCTCAATATCAACGTCTTCGTCCTGTTCGTCTGCTTCGCGATAAACATCAATTTCGTATCCTGTTAATTTACCCGCCAGCTTAATATTATGCCCGCCACGACCGATTGCCAATGAAACCTGGTCGGGTTTTAAATAAACTGCGGCTGTTTTTTTCTCATCATCTAATTTTATAGATGTTATTTTCGCCGGCGATAATGCACGCTGGATATACAACTGCAAATTATTGGTGAAGTTAATCACGTCAATATTTTCGTTTTTAAGCTCTCGTACAATACCATGTATGCGCGATCCTTTCATACCTACACAGGCGCCTACAGGGTCAATACGGTCATCATATGATTCAACTGCTACTTTAGCCCTCTCGCCTGGTTCGCGTACGATTTTTTTAATGGTGATAAGGCCGTCAAAAATTTCGGGCACTTCCATTTCAAATAAACGTTGTAAAAACTCAGGTGCAGTGCGCGATATGATGATCTTTGGGTTGCTGTTCAGCATATCCACTTTATCAACTACAGCTTTTACGGTATCGCCCTTTTTAAAATAATCGGCAGGTATCTGTTCTGATTTTGGCAGCAATAGCTCGTTGCCTTCATCATCAAGCACTAAGGTTTCCTTTTTCCAAACCTGGTAAACCTCGCCGGTTACAATTTCGCCTACGCGGTCTTTATATTTTTTAAATATCTCGTCCTTTTCCAGTTCCAATATTTTTGAAACCAGCGTTTGGCGTGCTGCCAGTATAGCGCGGCGACCAAAACTTTCAAGGGTTACCTGTTCTATATAATCATCACCCACCTCAAGACTTGGGTCTAATGTCCTTGCTTCGGCCAATTCAATTTCCAGGTCATCATCTTCACTAAAGCCATCTTCCATAACCTTACGTGTGCGCCATATTTCTAAGTCACCGTTGTCGGTATTCACAATTACGTCGCAATTCTCATCAGTGCCATATTTTTTCCTGATCATGCTTCTGAAAACGTCTTCCAGTACGCTCATCATCGTTGGGCGGTCGATGTTCTTGAAATCTTTAAATTCCTGAAAAGAATCAATTAAATTAATATTGCTCATTTTTCATTAAAATTATTGTTCATTAAAGGCAATGAAGCTATCATGAGCTTGTTCATTTGATTTTTTAAGTTGTAGCTCATGATGATTCTTACTTGAATGATATTAAAACCTTTGTTTCTGTTATTTTACTTATCGGGATAACGGCTTCAACAGTCTCGGCCTTTTTTCCCTTTTCTTTTATTTGTTCTTCAATTACTACGGCATCCTCAGCAATACCTGTTAACTTACCTTCTCTTTTAGTGCCATCTGCCATTTTAATCGCCAGGCTGCGGCCAACATTTTTTAAATACTGCCTTACTGATGTAAGCGGCGTATCAATGCCGGGCGATGAAACCTCGAGGTTATAGGCTGTTTCGATCACATTTTCCTCTTCCAGCTTAAAACCAACGTACCTGCTTATTGCAGCAACATCATCAATACCGATGCCATTATCCCCATCAACCAATATCACCAGCCTCCCGTTCGCGTGCATTTTTACATCCACTATAAACAGGTTTGGCTTGCCCAGCTCGGCTATCTTTTCGTCAACCAGTTCCCGTACTTTTTTTTCAATATTCATTATTAAACTCCCGATCCTGGCCGTGGCAACTACCTTGGCCGAAATTGATTGTTAAATAAAAGAGGGGACAATCGCCCCCTCTTTTTTAATTCAAATGCAAATATAATGACTTTTATTGGGGTTTCAAAACGGTTTTATCACTAAAGGTTAAAAAATCAGCCGGTTGCTGCAAAAATAGTTTGATTTTTTTGATGAACGGGAAATTTTTAAAATAGCTTCAGCAAACAGCATGGCGACGAGTTTACTCACCCCGACTACGCTTCGCTGGTCGACCCCCTCTTTTGCAAGCAAAAAACAGGCTACAGACACGCGGCTTATCACCCTGGCATGCTGGTCGACCCCCTCTTTTGCAAGCAAAAAACAGGGTAACGGCAACTTTTCTTCCCCTCTTTATGGCTTGCCATAGAGATGGTGGTCGAGCAAAGCAAAGACCGGGTGAGTAAACTATACGAGCGATATTAACGTTAATGCACAGCGGCAGTTAGCCCAATCGAACAGTTTTATGGCTAACCCTGCTGAAGCTATTTTGATATTCTCTTAATTTTCCAGATGGGCATGCCGTTGAAATATTTATTGCTCAGGCAAATTCAAAGGATGCAGCTTTTCACACTTATTACAATCCCGGTTGGACGTTAAGAAAAGTAAAATAGGTCATTGACGCTGCCACTGGCAGGATATTTCGCCCGACAACAAGCTGAATTTACCGACATTTTAATAGTGCTAACCGTTTAACTTTTTAACGCTTCCTTCTGCACCTTTAATTTTACCGGTGCGCTGTCCCTGTCATCAGGATAGTGTACAACATTTATTAAAATGCACTTATCATGGTAAAACAAATGGAAATATTAGTATTTAAAACAAATGTAACCAGCAAAAGGAAGGCCGGTAAAGCGGGCTTGGTATTAACCTCGGTGCCGGCAATTGTACAATGGAATTTCGACCTTGACGATTGCGATAAAGTGTTACGCATAGTAGGACCTGGTTTAAAACCGGACTTTGTAGAATCAATTTTGAATAAAGCCGGGTTTACTTGCACGGAACTTGACTATTAATATGGCGAAGTACTTACCGCTGTCCATCCGCCATCAACAATTATATTTTGCCCCGTAATATGCCCGGATGCCGGCGAAACTAAAAACAGCACCGCATTAGCAACATCCTCTACAGTGGCTGGCCGGCCCATTGGGGTAATGCGCGACCATGTGCTTTTGTAATCCGCATCCTCCAGTGTACGCTCGGTAAGTGTGGCGCCGGGTGCAATAGTATTTACGGTGATATGATAAGGGGATAATTCAATAACCAGGCTTTTTGCCAACATTTCGAGCGCAGCTTTTGTCATGCCGTAAGCCGCCAGATCTTTATGCGCCTGGTGGCCGGTAACCGAGGACATAAACAGGATACTGCCACCACTTTGTTGTTTTATCATTTGCTGCGCTGCCTTTTGCGCCAAAAAAAAGCTGCCCTGTAAATTTAAGTTCATCACACTTTGCAACGACTCCACAGGGTAGGTTAAAAAATCACCAAACAAAGTTATACCCGCGTTGGCAATAGCGATGGTAAGCTTGCCGAATTGCGCAACAGTAGTATCAACCATTTGCTGTATGAAATTTATGTCGGCAGCATCACCGGCAAGGGCTACACAGTTTCCGTCGGCGGCATTGATCTGGTCAGCGGCTTTTGTTATCAATTCCTCATTTATATCATTAATAAGTACGGCAGCGCCATCGAGTGCCATTTGCCGCGCAATTTCAAACCCTATGCCCTGCCCGGCGCCTGTTATAATGGCTACCTGCCCGTTGAATTTTTTGTTTGTCATTAATTTGGTTTATAAATGGCCGCGGCCTATTTGCGGCCATTGGTTAACAAATATAGTTTTTTAAAATATTGTTGTTAAAACCCTCAATCAAAGGGCGACCACAAGGGATAGCCCCTACGGCGATTTCAAATTTATCGTTGTACGTTAATATCCCCCACACCCCTCTTGCTAATCTTCCCGAAATTTGGTATATTGGGGTTAATCCACCGTCTTGAAATTTATCTCAATTGGAGCGGGGGCACACGGCTCTGCGATGATTTTTTCTCATGAATTTGGGCTTTTTACGATGGCTTTTTTGTATATTTGATTGATATACAATTATTTAAATGTAAACCGGCCCGATTTCTTCTCACGCCCTAAACGCATTTAGCCTTCAAATCTGGATTTTTTATCACGCCCTAAATAGGTTTAGCCTTCAGAATGAAAAAAAGTCTCACGCCCTAAACGCATTTAGCCTTCAAATTTGATTTTTTTCTCACACGCTAAACGCATATAGGGCGTGAGAAAATTAAGCTTGAGCCGTTACCTGATATGACTTAGGGCTAAAGACTTTCGACTTAAGACTTAGACCTTACCTACCCGCTGCCCAAAAAATGGCATTGGTGAATAGCCTTTTATATACTTCGCTGTCAAATAAAATCGGCGAATGCCCCATAAATATATAAACGTTGCGGGCGGGGAAATTGAGGTTTGTCCATATTACCGGGTGGTCCCCCATTTTAATATCCGAATCCGGGGTATAGGTTGATTCATCCACGCTGGCAATTACATGCACATTTGGCCGGGGGCTTTTATTATAGGTGTACCATTCTTCCTTTTCGACCATGAATGACGACGGGATACCTTTCATAACCGGGTGGTTAGCATCCTCAACGTTTACTTTGGCCTTTGCAAAAGTGGCTATATAGTTTTTATAAACAATCCCTCCCATAAAAGTGGAGAACCAGTTCCACATAGGGTAGCCGTCAAATTCGCCAAGTAAAGTGGCATGGTGAAAACCTATCCAGCCGCCTTTGCCCTGCGTTATATAATTTTGGAATGCGGTAACAGCCTTATCTTTCCATGCATAGGGTGGATAATCCAGTTGGATAAATAGCTGGTATTTGCTTAAAAATGCAGAATCAATGAGATCGGTATTTTGGATGTAATCGATACTAAAGTTGCTGTCGGCTGCCAGTTTATCAAGCCAAACTTTGGCCCTTTTTGAGTATTCAATATGATGGCCCCCATTTTCGTAAAGGGCGATCACATGAAAACGCGGCGCTTTTTGCGACCATGCAGATAAACAGCAAAGAATTAACGCAGTAAAAGCCAGCAGGAATATTTTCGATCTCATAACAAAAGGATTACAGGCACAAGATAGTACCTTCCTTTTAAATTTGATCATGCTTTTTTATTTCACCCCACTAAAATCCGACACAAGATTTCTGTTAACCACAGCAGAATGCTGCATCACTGTACAGTAAAATAAATCCAAATCGAACATCCGAACATCCGAAATATAAAGATAAATCAATAATATTGACCGGATAATTAAGCATAGCATGGATAAGGAGTTGAGAAGCCGGCAATGGTTTGGCCGGAAAGGTAAGGACGGTTTTATATACCGCGCGTGGATGAAGAACCAGGGCATACCGGCGCACGAACTACAGGGCAAACCTGTTATAGGTATTTGTAATACATGGTCGGAGTTGACGCCATGCAACGCCCATTTCAGGGAACTTGCCGAATCAGTTAAACATGGCATATATGAGGCAGGCGGTTTCCCGGTTGAATTCCCGGTAATGTCGCTTGGCGAAACGCTGATAAAACCTACGGCCATGCTGTATCGCAATTTAGTAAGCATGGATGTGGAAGAGTCCATCAGGGCCAACCCTATCGACGGCGTGGTATTGCTTTGCGGCTGCGATAAAACCACCCCGGCGTTGGTAATGGGCGCTTGCAGTGTAAATATCCCGACAATTGTAGTTTCGGGCGGCCCGATGCTTACCGGCAAATACCGGGGGCATGATATCAGCACATCAGATGTATGGCGGTTTTCGGAAGCGCACCGCTCAGGTAAAATGAGTGATGATGAGCTTTTTACCGCCGAAGCATGCATGACACGCAGCCGCGGCCATTGCGCCGTAATGGGCACAGCCTCAACAATGGCCTGCATGGTTGAATCGCTTGGATTAACACTGGCAGAAAACGCAGCAATACCGGCGGCAGATTCGCGGCGCAAAGTGTTGGCGCACCTATCCGGCAGCCGTATTGTTGACATGGTAAAAGAAGACCTTAAGCTTTCGGACATACTTACCCGCAAAGCTTTTGAAAACGCCATTACCGTAAATGCAGCCATAGGCGGCTCCACAAATTTTGTGATCCATTTGCTGGCCATAGCCGCCCGTATTGGGGTTGACTTGACAATGGATGATTTTAATAATGTAAAAAACATACCGTTACTGGCTAACCTGCAACCATCGGGCAAATATTTTATGGAAGACTTTTTCTACGCGGGTGGTTTACCTGCTTTGATGAAAGAGCTGCATAATGAATTACATAGCGGCATAATAACCGTCAGCGGGAACCCTATTGAGGACAACTATGTAAGGAGCGAATGTTTTAACAGGGAGATGATAGCAACGCTTGATAATCCTTTTAATGAAACAGCCGGTATTGTTGTTGTGAAAGGCAATCTAAGTGAAAATGGCGCAGTATTAAAACCATCGGCGGCAAGTCCGTCCTTAATGAAACATACCGGTAAAGCTGTAGTATTTGAAAATATTGAGGATTACAAAGCCAAAATAGACGACCCCAAACTTAACGTTGACGAGAGCAGCGTGCTGGTATTAAAAAACGTTGGACCGAAAGGTTATCCCGGTATGCCGGAAGTTGGCAATATGTCTATCCCGAAAAAGCTATTGGAAAAAGGTGTTACCGATATGGTACGAATTTCGGATGGCCGCATGAGCGGGACAGGATTTGGTACGGTGGTGTTGCATGTTTCGCCGGAGGCTGCAATCGGCGGCACTTTGGCCATTGTGCAAGATGGTGATATTATTAAGCTTGATGTTGCCGCAGGGTTGCTTGAAGTTGAGCTATCCGATGTGGAAATTAACGAACGAAAAAAACGGCTGGAACTTCCCGGAAATTTAACCGGCCGGGGCTATGTTTGGCTTTACCAAACCCATGTAGAACAGGCGCACCTTGGCGCTGATATGGATTTTCTAAAAGGCGGATCGGGCAGCGGGGTGTTAAGGGATTCGCATTGAGATGGTGGCCTCACCCTGCCCTCTCCAAAGGGTAATAACGAATTACTTTACACACGGTAAAAAACACTTTATGAGATAAGACAAATTGTAATTCTAAATAGTAATCTAATTAATAGCTAGAAAGATATAAGATGAAATATTAGTTGACTAATCCTTAGTCTTATCTTATTAAATTTAACAAATAGTTGCTGATATAATTTTTTTGTTATATTTTTGTAATACGTAATACAAAGAATTTTAGATAAACAGAATTAGTTTTGTAAAAAGCTAATGAGGGGCTGCGAACCCCTCAAATAGCAAATTAGCACATCGTTCACGTGCTGCCCGAAAGCATTACAAAACTAATCAAAAAAGTTTGTTTAAATAAAAAAACCACCGAATACTTGTAATATCCGGCGGTTTGATTTAAAAAGGGTGGAGAGAGCAGGCACAACATCTGCCACCTTTACATCAACTCTCACGTTAAGAACACATTCCCTTGCGGTTGCAAAAGCAAAGGTAAAAATTAATCCTCATATTTAACTATGGGGATTTTCTATTTATAAAGATTTTTATACACAATTTAAAAACTGTCAATACAAAAATTACAGCTTTTTCTTCTTGTGTAAAGTAACTCGTTATTACTCTCCAAAGGAGAGGGTCCTAAAAAATAAAAAGAGCGCAACTAAAGCCCACTCCTTTGGAGAGGGTTGGGTGAGGCGTTTAGATGTGGTTTTTTCCAAACTATCAACCGCCATACCAGCTCGGCGCTGGTTAATACCACAATAGCAAAAACTGCGGCCCAAACTGCTTCGTCGGCAGATGAAAAAGCGCCCGCCAAAGCAACAAAATATACCGTAACAGGTAAAATAATCATTAAGCATAGCCCGGTAATATTTAACGGTATTTTAAACGGTCGGTGTACATCAGGCGATACCATTCGCAGTTTTATTAATGAGATATATTCTAATGATAAACCGGCGCCATAGACGGTTACGTCGATTATCAGCAGGTCTAAAAATGGCCACAATATCATCACGCTGCCTACCAATGAGCAAACGATGATAGATACATACGGGGTTTGAAATTGTGAGTGCAGCCTGTTTAATCTTTTTGGCAGCAGGTCATCATCGGCCATCACTTTTGGTACACGCGATACGGAAAGCAGTACCGCAGCATAAATACCAAAGCTGCTGGCCATGCCCGCCAAAGCTATCAGATCGCCAAGCCACCTGCCACCTACCGCGGCCCCAACCGCTGGAAATGCGCCTTCTTTTAAAGCGCCTATATTAAGACCCGATTGCTGTGAAACAAGGATGATTAAAAAGTAAATTACTATTACCAGTGCAAAGGCGGCAAACATCGAAAATATATACGAGCGTACAGGCTTCTCCACTTCTTCGGCGTAGGTGGTCACGTTGTCCCAGCCCAGGCAATTCCACATAACGGTATAGAGCGCCATTCCGAGGGACGAAAAAGGTATGCCTTTTAATGATGGCGAAGGTATAGTGGTAACCGTATGGTGATAAAACGCAAGGCCAAATAAAATAATGAATGGTGTTAAAACAGCCGCACCTAAAAAAAGCGAGGTTTTACCCACAGGCACTATGCCCAAAATGTTTAGCCCAGCCGATAACCAGATAAAAATGAGACAAAGCGGTATTTTATAATGATAGTCGGACAGCCATGGGAAAAAGAACGAAGCATACAATACAAACAAAACGGGATAAATAGCCAGATCGATAAAGGTATAAAGCCATGTCCACCAGCCCTCGTAAAAGCCCCAGCGCGTTCCTAATGCATGCTTTACCCATTTATAGTAGCCACCGGTAACGGGCATCATACTGTTCAGCTCCAGTACCGTGAAAATTGCAGGCAGGTCCCATAACAATGGGGTTAATAATAGCAATAACAAGGCGCCATGCTGCCCGGCGTAAGTTAACAAAGGCTCCAATCCATATGGGCCGCCGGAAACCGTAAAGAAAATGACAGCAATAAGCTGCAATGGCCTGATCTTTTTTAACGACAATGGTGATGGCATAGCTTATAAAAATACCTTTTATTGATGAAAATTTGATGTCGCTGACAAATAAAAACAGGCAAATAAAAAAAATCTTTACTTTTTGACAACACAACCTATTTTTATTATTAAATAAAATAATTGTAACTTTATTTAGCAATCCAATATCTAATTAATGTATAATTTATAAAGCAGATTAAACAAAGGTTAACTCTATATTAACATTGTCGCGGAACAAGGGAAACTCAAAAGCTAATTTGTAGTTTTAAATTTTATAACCCAAAAAGTCATCGAGATGAGGAGAAAGATATTGTTTATTACAGGCTCAATGAATCAGACTTCCCAAATGCACCAGATATCACAGCACCTCGAGGAAGACTATGATTGTTGGTTTAGCCAGTTATTTCCAGACACAACATTCCTTAAAGCGATCATAAAATATACGCCACTTGCCGATGGGACTGTGTTGGCCGGCCAGTTCAAAGTAAAATCTGAAAGCTATCTGAAGCAGCACAATCTACAACTTGACTATGGCGGCAACCTGCATAAATATGACCTGGTAGTAAATTGTACCGATATGATTGTGCCCGAAAAGTTTAGGCAAACCAAAACCGTGTGGGTGCAGGAGGGGATGATTGACAGGCCTACCGCTTTAACAGGCATAGTAAAAGCCTTTGGTTTGGCACCGTATTTTACCGGCGACACATCGCTGAATGGCTCCACAAATGTTTGTGATATCTATTGCACGGCTTCCGAAGGGTATAAAAATTATTTTGCGAAACATGGTACCGATCCTGAAAAGATGATTGTAACCGGAATACCAAATTATGACAACCATCTTCAATTTGTGAAAAACGATTTTCCTTATCATAACTATGTGATGGTGGCAACTTCGGACATGCGCGAAACCTACAAATTTGAGGACAGGGTGAAATTTATTAAAAGCGCGGTAAAAATAGCCGCAGGAAGGCAATTGCTTTTTAAGCTGCATCCCAACGAAAAGTTTGACAGGGCTGAGGCCGAGATATGCAAACATGCGCCGGCCGGGACTTTTATATACCACTCAGGCAATACAAACCACATGATAGCCAATTGCTCGGAGCTGATCACACAATATTCAACAGTAGTTTATACCGGCATAGCCCTCGGTAAAAAAGTTCATTCATATTTTGATGTGAAAGATTTAAGAC
>JABDCF010000107.1 GCA_013288235.1 Bacteroidota bacterium
GGTCTGCTCAAGAATGGGCAGTTTATTAAAATAAGGGTTCCGGTGAAGATCCATCAGAATGCGAAAGGCTTTGTCGTTTTGGTGATTGTACTGCAATGCCACTGCATAATTTATCTCGGCAAACGGGCTGGGGTAAACTTTTAATAGCACATCGTAGTATTTGCAAACGGCTCCCCAGTCAGTATCTTCAAATTTGTGTGCAGTGCAGTGTACACAAGAGATCGCGGCTTCAAGGTGGTAAGGTGAAAAGACAGCATCTTCTGATTCGGTTAATAAAAAAGAGGCAAGCTGTATTAATGATTGGTCCCAGAGCGTTCGGTCCTGGTACTCCAGCTCAACAGTATTACCTTGCGCGTCAAAGCGGGCATCAAACCGGGCGACATTAAAAAGCATGAGTGCCTGCAGCGCTTTGGTTTCCGGATTACACAACGGACTGTCAAACAAATATTTGTTGAGCATAAGCGCGTCTTCGCACAAAATTTTTCCCTGGCTTATTTTTTCGCCTGATTGCTTGTAGCCCTCACTAAATATGAGGTAGATTATCTTATGCATCACAGAAAGCCGCTCCAGTGAATAACCATAAAGCCCGGTGGATAAAATCAATGCCTCACTTTTTATTTTTTGCCTTGCGCGGTACAGCATTTTTTCAATAGCATCGGGCTCTGCCCCAAACAGCAGGGCAATATTTTCAATCTTGAGATTGAAAACATATTTAAGGGCCAGCACTATTTGCGTTTTTGGCGTCAAATGTGGATGACAGCAAGCCATCAGCATCCGCAATTGTGCATCTTTGAAACCATCCTCGGAAATTTCGTCTGCGGCTACCGACGCCGTTTTGGCCAGGGATAAATCTACAGTTTTAGCATTTTTTTTAAGCAGGTTGATGGATTTGTTTTTACAGGTTTGATAGAGCCATCCGGAAGGATTTTCGGGGATGCCCGTCTTTGGCCAGTGTAATGCTGCCGCTGTAAAAGTTTCCTGCACAATATCTTCTGCGCAATCAATAGGCATTTGCCGGAAACGCTGCAAGATCAGCGAGATGAGCTGACCGAACCTTTCTTTATAAAGAATTTCTATACACCTTTCACACTCATTCATTATTCACACCGTATATGGTAGCAATCGGGCGGACCTCTACCGCACCCAGGCCCTCTGGCAGCAGCGGGCAGGTCTGGGCAATGGCAGCGGCCTGTTCAATATTTTCCGCCCAGATAATTTGATAACCCGAAATCCCTTCGCGGGCCTCGATAAAGGGGCCATCAGAAAGAATTTGGTCCCTGGTTACATACCTGCCTGTTGTAAGCAGTGGCTCCCCCTTGATAAAGTTGCCGGTTTCGATTAGTGAATCAACCCACTTGAGCATCATGGGTATGTTAGCAAATCGTTCTTCATCGGTCAGTTTGCGCATCTTAGCCAAATCCTCCCTTATGATCATCATAAATTTTTCCATGATTTGTTGTATTAATTTCTATTTTAAAACTGAGCTCAACCTAACCAGGTAAAAAGACAACGTTCCGTACAAAAACCGGACATTGGGCGAAAATGAAATTTACATCAATGATTCCATTTTGCATAAAATTACCAAATACTGTTTAAATCAAAGCGTTGTATTTATCCGGCTTTTCCAAAATCTGCGAAATTGAGCTAAATGTCGATATCTTCAATAAAAATCAATTGCAGTATATTTATCACTTAATTTCCATACCTGTCAATATACTAATATTTTACTTTTAAAGATGTATATTAGTAACTCCAGAAAGTAAACCAAAATAGCTATTCCATAAAATGATAAAGTGGCGAAATATTTTATTGATAGTTTTATTATTTGTTGGTTGTAAAAAGGCATTTACGCCGGTCGGCGCCTTATCAAGCACTGCTAAATACCTCGTAATTCAAGGCATTATAAACAGTGGTAACGATTCTACCGTTATCAACCTGAGCAGGACAAAAATATTTGATACGGTTATTAATATTGCTGTGGAACCCGGCGCAGAGGTAAGTGTGGAAAGCGATGCTAACAGCACCTATCCTTTAACGGAAACCGTGCCAGGCACTTACGCTTCAGCTGCCCTAAACCTTGATAATACGCATAAGTACAGGCTTAATATTAAGACTACAGACAATAAACAATATGTTTCGGATTTTGTAGCAGTAAAAAACGCACCGGCAATTGATAGTGTTGGCTATAATGCGCAACCAGATGGCGTGCATCTTTATGTGAACGCGCACGATGGCGCTAATGCTACACACTATTACCGTTGGGAATATAATGAAGCGTGGCAGTTTCACTCGTTCTATGAATCTTTTTGGAATGGATTATCACCCAGGATGGCGAATGATTTCGTGTACCAATGTTTTACTAATGATATATCAAAGTCGATTTTAATATCATCCACCGCTAAACTATCGCAGGATGTTGTTTACCAGGCGCCAATAGCGATGATACCGTCAACATCTGAAAAAATAGAAACAAAATATAGCATCCTGGTAAAACAGTATGCCTTAACAAGTGATGCTTACAGCTTTTGGCAAAATCTGCAGAACAATACAAACCAGCTGGGAAGTATTTTTGATGCGCAGCCAACACAGAATCAAAGCAATTACCATTGCCTGACCAACCCGGCTGAAATTGTTGTAGGTTATTTAAGTGTAGGCAATGTGACTACAAAAAGGATTTTTATCACTGCAAGCCAGCTTTTACCAAGCTATTCCCCGGCTAATGTTTATGGTTGCAGCCTGGATACCGCCTATTATTACCACGAACCGTTTTACTTCGATCCGGGTGTAGTGGGCCCAAATTCGGGCAATACTTCTGTCCTCGGGCTTTTTGGCAGCCCTTCACCTCCTTTTGACCAGCCAAATTCTTTAACTTATACAAGGACAATTTGCGCTGATTGTACAGTAAGGGGAAGCCTGAATCCACCTCCTTTTTGGAAATAGGAGTGTGAATAATTATAATAAAATTCCCATTTTATTTTTTTACTTCGAAGTAGAAGTGCTCAGTGCCTGGGCTGCCGTTAGTGGCAATACCTTCAATTATTCCGATATACCGGCCTGGTTTATCGCCGGTATAAAAAGTTAATGTACTTTGGCCGTTCAAACTAATATTAACATCAGGGTTCCAGTACAAAGCACTTCTAAAATCAGGGATCGAACTGTTTATTTGCTGTTCTGAATCATATACCGGCGAGTAAAACTTACGCTCCAATTGCAAGCCGTCATAATCCAATACAACCGAACGCGGATCTAATTCAATATTAGTACTACTGCCGGTATAGGTAGTAAAACTTAATATACCATTAAAAACAACAGGGCCATATAAATAATCATTCGTAATAACTTCCAGCTTTTTAACCTTTAACGGATCAATTAAAAAAGCTTTATCAATATCAAAAATAGGCCTGCCATCAAGCATAACCAAAGGCTCCCCGGGAAGGATAGCTTTATTATGAATTAGCTGCAAACCCCGTTTGCCATTATCGCGGGTTATACTTACCAACCTTATGTATTCGTGTATTACTTCTTCCACAGTTGGGAAACGGGTATAGTCGTCAAGTTTATAGGTGTAGGATGGCTTGCCATAAAACAAAGTACTGTCCGCAATAGGCTCGTAAAACTGTTTCAGCTGTTTTTCGGTGAAAATATTTTGCACCTGCATATTCAAACTATTGTTAATAATCCCATTTTTCATCGCCGGGCTTACATTAAATGCGAGTAAGGCTGTTTGGGAATATTGCTCACTGAAGGGGCTTGTTATATCAATGTGGCAGGTGCTGTCTTGCTGCCAGTTTGTTTGTACAACAATTTCGTTTAAGCCATAAAAGTCTTTTGTATTGAAGAGTAACCTGCCTGCTGAATCGCTCTTAGTTACATATAACTGATGACTGATTCCTGCTACAGTAAGATAAGCAGAGATGTTTTTAGCAGGACTATTGGTTAATTTGTCCACCATGTTCCCGCTTATTAGTGGGCCGGTAAATTCTGGTAAAAAAGTAAAATGCGGAGTTTCCCCGGTTAAAATTTTAGTCCAGTTGAATTGCGTCCATCCTTGTGACAACATGAGATTATCCAGGGCGAGGTTGCTTTCATCATTATTATTTTCCAAATAATAGTCGGGCGAGTCAATATGCCCCTTCAAGTCAGCACAAAGCCAAAGGTAACCGGCTATATGGCTGGCATCATCTTTTTGCAATGAATCTGCGCGAAAAACAGACACTGATAAATTAGCAGCAATATTTTTATTGTCCTCGTTGCGGGCAGCAACAGTTAAACTTACTTTTTTTCGCGTGTTGTATAAAGTTTGATCGACCCCGGCATTAATAACCAGCTTATTGACGGGCCTTTTAAAGATCACTCTTTCACACAAAGGCCTTTCATGGTTATCAAATAAAGTTATATAGTTTACCCCGTCAGCCAGTTTGGTTTTATCTATACTAACGTTTGCGGCCCCGTTAACTAAGCCAATATGCTCAGCTAACTTTATAGTGCTATGGCTGTGTACAATTATATATACATCCGTACCTGGTTTACTATCAGAACATTTAACAGCTACATCCCAGCTTTCATTATGATCAGTTGTTTGGATAACATAACCGGTTTCACTTATTTCCGGCAATTCTTTAATAATTGAGTTACTACCTATTTTAATTACCGCTTTATACCCGGTTTCCTTTAAAGGTGTAAATTTAAAGCTGCCTATACCAAACTTCAATGATTTAAACCGGGCAATTGTATCATTCTTATCATCTATCACCATACCAGAACAATCGGGCCCTTTGCCATCGGCAGCTGTTACTTTAAATGCCAGTTTGCTTTCCAGTCCTTTTACTAAATGGCCGCCTTCGGGAAAAAATTGCACGTCATAGCTGGCTGCAATCGACTGGCTTTGAACAGCGGATATTTTCACAGGATTAACAATTACTAACTGCTTTTCAAAAAAGTAATCAGCATCAAAGTTTTTCATCCAATTTGTATACGCCCTTAGCTGATAATTTCCGTTACTTAATGAAAATGGTATAAATAAGGACCCATTGCCAACGCCTCCATTCATCCTGATCTTTGCCTGCATTACCGCGTTGTGATTATTATCCAATAATTCAACATACACAACCTTGCCCAGATCGAGTAATTTATTTGTACTGCCATCTGTATTATAAATTTTAAACCAAATGATTTCGCCGGTTAAATAAAAGTTTTTATTGGTATGTACATAAATTTTTTCCTTAAGATTAGCTTTTTGCCAGGCTGTAAAATTCTTTTGTAAGCCAGGTAATACTTGTGCATGGCCGCCAATAATATTTACACAAATAACCAGGCAGGTAATTGCGAAAGCTTTTGGGAGTTTATAATTTTTTATCCTCATCATTAAAACCTGATATTATAGTTAATAAATGGGATCGGACTGGCGAATATGGATAGTTTATAGCCGCTTACAATTCCTCCCTGGTTAGAAAAAAAAGTGGAATAAGCATTTGCGCGGCCTGTGAGATTATAAACCCCTATCGTCCATGAGTTATGTGTTTTTTGATGTATTTTATGGTTACCGTCGATATTCATCGAAAAATCGGTTCGGAAATAGTCTGGTATGCGGAAGGCATTTCTGTCCGAATAAAGCACCCTTACTTGCCCTTCATAGTAATATTCTGTAATGGGGTAAGTAATTGGCCGCCCTGTACTATAGGTCATATCCAGCGAAATACTAAACCGTTTGCTAAACCGGTAGTTTCCTGTAAAGTTAAAATCATTCGGCTTGTCGTAGTTTGCAGGATAGAAGTTCCCCTGGTTTATCAATTCACCAGCATTCGGATCATCCTGTTTTAAAAAGGTACGCGAATAGGTGTAGCTGAACCAGCCGTTCAGCAAACCGGCTGTTTTACGCACTAAAAACTCAATTCCATAAGCTTTGCCCTGGGTGTTAATAACATCCTGTTCAATATGCTGATTTAGTAATAAAGTAGCGCCATCCCTGTAATCCAGGTAATCCTCTATTTTTTTATAATAAACTTCTACCGATGTTTCGATGGTATTTGAACTTAAGTTTTTATAAAACCCCAATGATACCTGCTCACCAAGTTGAGGCTTTATGTTTGGATCACTAAGTTTATAGGTGTCGGTGGGTGAAATAGCCGTTGTATTTGAAAGTAAATGGATGTACTGGCGCAATGTATTATATGAGGCTTTTAGTGATTCGTCATCACCTAAAGTATATCGTGCAGAAACCCTTATCTCCGGCCCCTTATAGGTGTTTATTACCTGGTTCTTTTTATAAGTCACGCTGTCTGTTACGTTTGCACTCTCTTTTGGCAGATTTGCAGCATAGTAGTCAACCGATTGCGGGCCAAGGTAGGCGTACAATGAATAACGTATGCCCGCACTCACCGAAAGTTTGGATGTTATATCGTATTTATCGCCCAAATATATAGCGCTTTCCAGTGCCTGTTCGGGTTCCACTACCTCTGGTGCCACTAATGACCTGGCGCCGTAAGGCTCGTCATCGCCCGGATTTAAGTTATAATAGATAGAGCTTAACCCAAAATCGACAGTGTTTTTGCTGTTTAAATAATAGGTAAAATCGGCTTTGAAATTTGTTTGCCTCACGCCAAAGTCCAACTTATAGGCATTAACCGGGTTTGCCGTGCCTGTTAAACTGTATTGGTAATCATCCACACCGGCCATAAATACACTGTATAACTTTTTATTGTAGTTGTGCTTCCACTTGATATTTGCATTTCTGTTACCATAGGCATATGACGTATCGCCATTCAGGCTAAACTTATCATTGCTAATGTAAGTGGTGATAGAAATGCTGTTTTTATCATCTATCTTATGATTGATATCGAGGTTTAAATCATAAAACGATGCCGAGCTGTTATGATAAGCGTTGGGCAGCAGTGATAATAGCCAATTTGAATAAGTTGTCCGGGCGCCAAAAATGAAAGAAGTGTTATCTTTCACAATCGGGCCTTCAATATTTAGCCTGCTGGTTAATATCCCTATCCCGGCTGATCCGGCGAATTTTTCTTTATTGCCTTCGCGATCTGTTACATCTAAAACTGAAGACAAACGGCCTCCGTATTTTTCAGGAATGGCGCTTTTATATAGTTCTACGTCCTTTACTATATCAGAGTTGAACGCTGAGAAGAAACCAAAAAAGTGCGAGGGGTTATAAATAGTAGCGCCATTAAGCAGGATAAGGTTTTGATCTGCCGAACCGCCCCTAACGTTAAAGCCGGTAGTTGCCTCGCCCACGCTTTGCACGCCCGGCAGGGTTAATACCACCCTAAGTAAATCAGCTTCGCCAAATACTGTTGGTACTTGTTTTATGCTTTTTATATCCAGCCTGCTAATGCCCATTTCCACGCTTCTAACATTTGCAACTTTTTCAGCTGATACCTGTACTTCCTTTAATGCGGTTACCTTATCCTCCAGTTGAATATTTAGCTTACCACCGGCATATAAAATGATCTGTCGTTTCGCATCCTTTGTTCCAACACTTTTTAAAATTAATGTTTGTCGTCCCCTCGGTAACGTGATGCTGTAATGGCCAAACTGGTCAGTTGCTGTTTTGGTGCCGGTTTCAGGGTTATATATGCCCACCCCGTTTATTGCTTCGCCCGATTTAATATTACGTACGTACCCTTCTAAATTAACATTGCCCTTTTTTACGCTGTTCGTTTTAATCCCAATTTCATAAAGTTTATTTTCTGTAACCGCTTCGGCAGTTAATTTTTCGTCTTCAATATTATAGGCTGCTACAACATTATTTTTGACCACTTCATTTGTGTTTTCATTAAAAAAACCGGGGGGCAGTTCAGTACTTATTTTTAAATTACGGGTCAAAATAACTTCCTGGTCATCGGTTATTAAATAATGGTAAACTGTATTTTCGAATAGTTTATTTAAGATAAATCCCAACGGCTTTTGAGTAATTGCAAGCGTTACTTTCAAGCTGTCGAACTGGGCAGGGGCATAAAAAAATTGATAACCCGTCTTTGTTTTTAAATCAGTCACAATTTGAAAAATATTAGCCTGTTTAAAATCAATATCTATCAGTTTGTCGCTGCTCTGCTGCGCATTTACAATTAATGATGAAGTAAAGAAGATGCAAAATGCCGCGTAAAGTTTCCACATACTAATTATTTATTGAATCATAATAAGCAGCTAATTTTGCAACGGCATCCTCCTTATCTTTTTTGTAATCAATTTTATTGTTTTTCATATATCGGTTTAGGTCTTTCTTTTTGTCTTTAAAAGTATCCAAAAAGGAACCCTTGTTATCCACCAGGTAATATTTGTTTCCTTTTTTTATATACGCGTTGCTTTTATCTTCATAAAAAGTTTCCGCCACCTCTGAGCCAACCACATGTTCATTAATAAACTTAGTCCTTTTAATTAAAACCTGTGACCTGCCACTATATATCACATCATAAAATCCCGGTGTTAAATTATCCTGACTTTGACCATTAATATAGGTAAAATGATGATTTAATAAATACACGTCAGATATTTTTTCGGTGTTTAAAATGAATAGATTTTTATTTAAAGTTGATACCATAACATCATTATAGATATCATAAAGCATAGGGATGTTTTTATACCAGTTGCCATTGTAACGGACCAGGCCGGGGATACAATAATTTTTATCCTGGAAATAGAATGACCCTTTATTGGCGGGCGGATAAAACTCGTAAACAGCCCCATTATATATCTCCGAATCATTTGCTATTGCAGTATTGAAATAATCAATAGCCTGGGCGGCAGCCTCGCTGTATAACAAACTGTCAGTCTGTAAATTTTGCCCACGCGAATTGGATACCGAGAATGCTAATAGGATAAAAGCTAAAACAAAGGTTTTAAAACGCATAGGTTTAAATATTATAGGACAGGACAGGTTTTAAATGATTGGTATATACAATAATAAGTATTTTAATTAAAGAGTTAATAAGATTTGATAGGGTTAATTAAATTTTACGCTTAAAAAAATAGCGCGACCTTGCAACCATACAGGATCCTCCCCTAAACTTCGATCTTTTTAATCGTTACAGGATTAAATTAGTCAATAATATTAATTGAACCAATAAATTTATTGGTTCAAATCCGCTATTAAAGGCAAATCAGAAAGGAAATGGTTCGATATATATATACGGTAACTCCCACAAAGCCTGATAGAAATATCAGGCCTCTGTTATTTTAGTGTGGTAAGAGACAGGCATAGTCGTCCGAAGTTCGGAAACTTTGGACGGCGGGAACTCCCACGAAAGCCTTTAGATTGACTTCCGGGGGCTTTTGGGTTTCATTATTCGGGCCATGGTTAAGTGTTTTCGGTAGTTCTATGCTAAATGTAGTTCCTGTATTGATTGAACTTTGAACGTTTATATGCCCTCCCAATGTCTCTATTTGTGTTTTAACCATATATAAACCCATTCCCTTTCCTTCAACAGAAGTATCGAAGCGCCTGTATAATCCAAAAAGCTTATCACCGTTTTGGTTCAGGTCGATACCCTTCCCGTTATCCTTAAAATGCAGGATGATCTTATCCCCTTTGTTATGGCTGGTTATTTGCAGCAATAATTTTTCATCGGGTCGTTTATATTTAATACTATTGGAAATCAGATTATAGAAAATACTGTATATATAGCTTCTTAGGCTTTGTATGTTATCTGCCGCATTAAAATGACATCTAAATTCAACTATACCCTGCTGTACATATGAATGAAACATTGCCTTAAATTCTTCCATCACCTGCGTAAAAGAAACTTGTTCCATTTGTTCGTGGACCTGCTGTTTTACGTCGATGATCACATTAAGGTCAAGTATCACATTATCCAATTTTTGTACAGATGTGCCGAGATCCGAGATCAGTTTTCGGGATTCCTCTTCATCATCAGCACCAAGGGTAAGCAGTTGGCACAAGCCTTTGATATTGGCAACCGGCGCCCGTAAATTATGGGATATGATATAGGTAAACTGCTCCAGTTCCTTATTGCGCTGGATCAGGTTTTCAGCGGTTTGCATCAACTCATCCCCGCTGATCTTCAGGTTATCCCTCATTGTCAGCAGGGCCTTTCCCAATATATCTTCTTCGCTTAAAGGCGTGAATTTCCCGGTAAAATCCCGCTTGCCTATTTCATTGGCAAAGGTGGCGGTTTGGCGTAATTTATTGGACAGTTCATTGACCGAGTGTACCATCTTACCGATCTCGTCCTGTTTCACTGGCAGATTGACCGTATCCAGTTTGCCTTTTCCGAGGTCATTGACCATCGCAATGATCAGCCCGATAGGCCGGGTGATAATGGCCGTGAGGTAAGAGGATAAAAAAACACCGGTTAACACAATGACAATCGCCAATAAAAGTATCAAGGTTATCAACCTCTCGGAATAGGACTCCAGGTTCTGGAATTCCCCGACCGTGATCTCATGCTCGTTGGCCTTTACGATGTCCAGCGATTTCAGCAATTTGGCGGTTCGGGGAATGATCTCATCTTCTACGATCTGTTCAGCTGTTAGCTTGATCACCGGATCATCATAGTCTGTGAATTTCCCCAGCGAGGCCATGAGCTGCCGTTCTATTCCCAGCAAGCCTTCAAAACTTTTAAATACCTGCGCCAGGCTATCCGTCACCTGCCGGTTGCCCAATTGCACAAACAGGAGGTTCAGCTTCCGTTTTATGGCAGGATACTCATCCGTATGCAACAGGCGTAGCGCCTGCTTGTCCTCCTGGTTGGAACGAAGGAACACCCAGTTGGTCGTGTACATCTTGGACTCGATCATCAAGCCCCTGAAATCGTTGAGCGTCTGCTGTGAAGGATCGATCACCCTGGAGATATGATCGGATAATTTTTTACTTTTATCCAGGGTAAAAACAGTCACCAGGCCGTTGATGACAAACAGCAGGACGAGGATCAGGAAACTCCAGTAAATTCGGTTGCGGATACTTATTGCCATCTTTTTTTATTTTTAGAAATGAAAATTAAGGCCGCCCATCACCCGGATCGGATCTTCCGGCTGGCCATAAAAGAGATCGGTATCTTTTTTAGTGAGGTCCATGCCATAGCCCACGCTCCGGTAGCGCTGGTCCAGCGCATTGCTGACATTGATAAATATGGAGAACCGTTTGCTGAACGCGTATCGTGCAGACAGGTTCAATAAGGCATACCCGGAAAGGGTTTGCAGCCGGATAGATGAGCCCAAGGTATCCCTTGCCCCCGGCAGATTTTGCCGGCCCATCAGCAACAGTCGGGGAGAAAAGGTAAACTTTCCGGCCTGCATATCTGTGCCGATACGGAACATCAAGGGTGAGATGAAGGGGAGTCCAGCATCATAATTAGCTATTTTGCCTTCTGTACCCGGCTCATCCACTTTGCCGCCGACATAACTCAACGAGGCGTATGTATTTAAAAAAACGTCTCCTATGTTATGTTTTAAGTTCAGCTGCAGGCTGCCGCCATAATTCACCTGCCGGCCCTGGTTGATGAATACTTCCACATAATCTACTGGCACACCGTCAAAGGTATTTTGGTATAAATGTGTGGACGCATTATCATCCGCCGCTGCATACAGGCCATTTGATACCGTGTAATAGCCATCGGCGGTAAGGGTAAAGTTGTCGGTGATATACTGGCGGATGTTCAGTTCAAAATTATGAGAACGGACGGGTTGCAGATTTGGATTGGGCAGATGTAAAAAGGAAGAATGATAGGTGCGGCCGGAATCGGCGGTGGTAAATGAACCGGACTGTGCATAACTAACTGAAGGAGAGGGGGCCAGGTAAGCGCTGCCGTATAAGAGTTTGACCGTAGTGGCAGGCAGGGGTTTATAAACCACGCCTAACCGCGGCGTAAAGCTGGTGCCATAACGCGAATTGTCATCATATCGTGCGCCAAGCGTAAAAATGAGTTGCTTTACCGGGGCATATTGCGCCTGGAAAAAACTGCCTATATTAATTTCATAGATATGATAAAACTCCGCCGCAATCCCTTCAGGACGGTAATAACTATCCGTTCCGGAATAGCTGCCCTGGATATTTCCATTGGGATTGACGGGGTCGTCCAGGTCAGCGCTTTGCGGCATAGAATTAAAGCTTTCGTAACTGCCGCCTGCCGTTAAATTGAGTTTCCCGCCTGCTTTATAATCCAGTTGTTCTTCGGCTTTTATTGCAGAGGAAGCCGAATAGTTATAATCCGGCTGCATTGAACCAAAGGCATCCCGGGAACTGGACTGCGGGTCCAGCGTGTAGTTACTGGCGGTGAGCGAGGTGGTGGAAATAAAGTTATCCAGCGTCTTTTTGTAACTGGCGCTGGCGGAGGTGATGCGCTGACCGATAAATATATTTTTATTATAAATGGCATTGCTGGTATTATAGCCATAGGCGCTGGGTGTACGGGCATAATTAGAAAACACGGCAAAAGTAAAATCGTCCAGGTGCAAAGCCATATAAACATTATAGGCGATGGTAGGCGCCTGGTAAGCTGGCGTAAATGCAGTAACAGGCTTGAAGGTTCCATAGATGGTATTAAACGTGCCGGTTTTAAACGGTGTGCTGCTTAATTGGGGGTCGTTGGGATAAACCTTCGTATAATCGGGCTGGCTGTCGTAGTTGTATTGCCCCGAAATGGTAACACTGGAGGCAGGGCCTATTTTTTTGGCCAGGAATAAAGTATTATTGATATAACCGTAACTGCCGGCCATCGCATTGGCGTCAATGATCATATCCTTATTTGCAGGCAATTTTTTTGTAATGATATTGATCACCCCCGAAACTGCATCCGCCCCATAAAGCGCCGATGCGGGGCCATAAACCACTTCCACCTGTTCAGCCAGGTTCACAGGGTAATTCTCCATGATGGGCATGGCTTCGTTTGAAGGGGACGATATTTTAACGCCATCCAATAATATCACGAAGTTTTGTTGTCCCTGTATCCCGCGGACGGTGACGCTGTTCCTGGAACCGGGAGCAATCTTATCGTCTACTTTCATATCCGGCAGATCAATGATCAGGTCAAGTAAGGATTGGTAGCCACGCATGCGGATCTGATCCTGGCTGATAACAATCACCGTTGCCGGGGCCATATCGGAACTCTGGGAGCTTTTGCTTGCAGTAACCACTTTAACGTCTAAAAGCTCTTTCAAGCTTAAATCTTCCAGTTTCGTGGTATCCTGCTGACCGTAGCTGGCGGCGTAGGCCATAACCAGCATAGCTGCACAAAAAAAGGATCGGCAAAATTTCATAATTTGGGGGAATTAGCGAGAACGTTATCATTGGTTATCATAGTGGCCAGCATCAGTAATTCGGAGGCGATATTCAGGTTCCTGGAAAGGACATTGTTTTTATTAATCTCCAGCTTCAGCCGGTCATCGACAATAATGAAGTTGATGCAAGAACCCTTTTTGGCCAGCCCGGCTTCTTCTGTGATCAATAAAACGGGCTGATCATTGGTGAGCAGTGCGATCCGCTTCAGGCTCCTGCTTTCTTCCTGGCTAATAAAGAGCATTTGGCAATTATAGGATGCGGCATTGGCGCTGAGCTTTTTGATGACGATCCTTTGGTTGCCGATAGATTTGTTGACAGTTAACGTACTCAGTTCCTCATATAAGGGAGAGTTGCCGATAACACCGATCACGAAATCTCCTGTGTGTTCATTTTCGGGCCATTCGATGTATTTGGTGAAGCGGTAAATAATGTTGGCGTGGACTTTGTAATCGGTTACCTGCTGCGCGCTGCAATTGCCAGCAAAGCCCAAAAGGAGGATATTTACACAGAGCCTTGTTAAAAAACCTGATAAACCACCGCGTGTAAACAAAACCTGTTATTTAAAAGAAAGTTAATAAATTGAACTAATAATTGGTTTTAGTATTTGCAGGTAACAGTGTAAAAAGTTACCATGGCCCACCCCTTGCTGATGAAAATCATACCGATGCCGGCAATTGGTAACGCCGATTAGCCCGCCTGCGAAAAACAGTTGTAATAAGCGGGTTATTATGAGTCTTTTTTTTATCATCGTAGTGAATTTTATCCCAAACCTGCCCGCCAATTTTGTGCCGTTTAAATTAATAGGTTGATTGTAAGTTGTTTAATACGTGATTCCGACTCGGCATATTCCATTTTTTGGAAAAAAAATCACTTTTCTGGAAAAAGGATGGGCGCAATGCGGGGAAAGTCAAATCCATCAGCGTAGCGGGCGATTGTTGGTATTATAGCGCGATGGATCAGATAATGCCATAACCCTAATCAAATCTTTCAAACACTCGTAATTGCAAATACCGACTAACTGAAGAAGCCATTTCCACTTAACAGTAATAAACCCTATTTTTAGTAAATCTTTTTGTTAGTGAATCCTAAAACTAACTCTTTAAATACCGACATTCGAACTAAGGGTTATTGTTATAAACTGAATAATATGAAAAAAACTTATTCATTGCTATTTGTAGTTACGTTACTTATTGCAGCCTGTTCAAAAAAAAATGCGCCTGTTCCTGTTACCTTGCCGGGTATACCAACTATAACCGCAACCGTAAGCGCTTTTGCCGGCGGCGGCAATCCCGGGGCACCGGTCAATGGGTTTGGAAATACAGCTTCTTTTAATGTACCATTGGCTATAGCTGCAGATGCCGCCGGGAATGTTTATGTTTCAGATTTGGGAAATAACCTGATCCGCAAGATAAATTCAAATGGCCTGGTGACTACACTTGCAGGCAGCGGAGCAACAGGTAATGCAAATGGAACCGGAACACATGCTTCTTTTTCGGTGCCTAACGGCATTGCCGTTGACGCAGCTGGTAATGTATACGTTGCTGATTATGGGAATAACCTGATCCGTAAAATAACCCCGGATGGCCTGGTGACTACACTTGCCGGCAGCGGGGCACCCGGCGCTAAGGACGGGACGGGAACCGATGCTTCGTTTAACAGCCCTGCGGGTGTAGCTGCTGACGCAGCCGGTAACGTATACGTTGCTGATTACGGTAACAACCTGATCCGTAAAATAACCCCGGAGAGAGTGGTAACTACTTTTGCGGGAGCTACCGAAGGCGCTGGTTATTTTAATGGCCCTACAAGTGTAACTGCAGATGCTGCGGGCAATGTTTATGTTGCAGATTATGATAATAACCGCGTTGAGCAGATTAACGTAAACGGGCAAATAATTACACTTTCTTATCTATATCATCCTTCCGGTATAACTTTAGGCCCGGGCGGAAACATTTACGCTTCTTTACCCTTATACAACCAGGTTTGGCA
>JABDCF010000108.1 GCA_013288235.1 Bacteroidota bacterium
CTTTTTCATTTTCCTTGATTGGTTCAAATGCACCGGCAGGTCTACAAACACTTTTTCACTCTTAATACTATTTATAGTTGGAATATAGATCTCATTAAAGTGTTTTGGCTCCCTGATTTTTCGGGGCTTGCCCGCTTTAGGTTTTGGCGGCATTCTTTCAAATTCTTTAAAAATTTCGATGTATGGAAAAATGTCACTGCCAAAGTCAAATGATGTCAGCACCTTCTTTTCTTCCTGGCGTAATCTGAAAACCGGTATATAAGTTGGCATATTCATGAGCTATTGAATAAAATGAACTAGTGTTCGATGAAATAATCTAAATTAATCTTGATTTTCAGGTTCGCGCCAAAATAATGAGGCACCCTGTTTAAATTTTGCAGACGGCCTATTACAATGGCCGGATGAGTGGTATAGTTACGTGCGATCCTTCTTACCATCTTTTCATCGATCGGTTTATTTCCTATGTCTTCCAAAAAGGTATCGGGAAGCAGCCAATCCCGTGCAAAGTCGTTGGCTTCTTTCTCCTTGTCGCTGTCATTTTCCACCCCTTCAAATTCCTCAATAAAAACATCTTTCTTCCCGTGCAGCAGAATATGCCCGGCTTCGTGATAGAAGGTGAACCAAAAATGATCATTTGTTTTATAACGGTCCGTGATCTGGATCAATGGCGTCCCGCCAACCCAACGCGCCGCTCCGCTGATCGGCGCCCTGGGGAGGCTATTTGAATAAATAACTGCGACACCGGCTTGGCGGCACATGCTTTGCAAGGTTGTCGGAAAGTCCTCCGGCTGCGTTTCGACCAAAGTTTTAATCTCCTGCAAGGAATTTTTGAAATTATCTTTTTTAAACTCCGGAAACGCCCGATTTCTTAATTTCAACTCCCCGATCCTTAACCACGCAGCCATACTGCTCAGTAAAGTTTTATGAGACTGGCTTTTTCTAAAGCTGGTCTGCGCATAATTTTCTATATACACATTCTCCCATTCAACGGGGGAAACCACCCCGTAAAACTGCAGGCATTCCTCTACCATTTCGGTCCCGACGTTTTTGCTTTTCAGATAACCGAATTTTTGCAGCTCTTTGATCGGCTGTTCTTTTAACCAGTCTATGCATTGTTCCAGAAATTCTTCCTGTTCTATTCTCGCTAACTTTTCACGGTAATGCATCTCCCGGTTCAACCAGAATTGCATGTCGATCCCCAAGACTTTTTCCAGCTGCATAGCGGTGTTAATTGTAATAGGGGCTTTACCGGAAATTAAGTCGTTAATTTTCCCCGGTGTCTTTCCCATACGCTCCGCCAGTTCCGCCTGACTCATCTTCAGATACTCTATCGTTTCTAAAATGGTGTCGCCTGGTTTTGTTAACAATTCCCTTTGTATTTTTATATTGTCGCTCATGTCTCTTTGATTGGATTAGTGGTAGTCCGTGGTTTCTATAATCCTGATGTCGGTTACTTCAATGGTTTCTATCCCCCCCGGTATCTTTTTGTGGAATGGGGTCATGGTCGATATCAAATATCATACGGTGATTTCCTGAGATATCCAATGCCCATTCGCCCTGCATATCGCCGGACAGCGGATGACAATTGGCCGCGGGGATCTGCATCAGTACTTTCAGATTCGGCGACGCTTCAATATCATCCAGCCGGGTCTGTACTTTTTTGGCCATTGTTCCGTAGTTTTTTTTTAATTTCTGCTAGGGAACTCAGCTTCTTTCTGATCTTATTCGATCCGTAGCTTATATTCATCAGAATTATTTTAATTACCGATATTCGGTAATATTTTTTTCAAATATCTGCACTTTTTTTTATTGGTAACCAAATAATGTGCAAATTATTTCATTGAAAATGAGTGCTTAGAAAAATTAATAGCCGCTAAACGGTAAATTGCACCATGCCCAAACCAAGAAAATGTGCTTATTGCGGCGAGCAAAAGAAGCTGACCAGGGAACATATCTGGCCAAGTTGTCTGATCGCGCGAATGCCTGAACTACAAGTGAACTTTCTGAAACAAAAAAGTGTTTTGACTGCCGCTGACCTCGTTATTGCAGACGTATGTGCCGTATGTAACAATAAGAAACTGTCACCGCTGGACACTTATTTCTGTTCGCTGTATGACCAATATTTTAAAGATTATAAAGAAGACCGCGCAGCTTTTACCTTTCATTATGACTATGATATGCTGCTGCGCAGCCTGCTCAAAATAACCTATAATTCTTCAAGGACGGTAAACCGGATAGAAAATGATTTTGAAAAGTATTGCGAAGTCATCCTCAACGGAAATCAGGTACGGAAAGATGTGATCATAAAAATCGGCATCGTTGTCCCTTCCATAATTGACGGCAAGAAATACTATCCGTCATCAGCCAGGTGCGGTGATATGCGAATTGGAGAGCCTACCGCGAATTTCTTGACACGATTTATCTCGGTGAACTCCTATTATTTTTACCTTGTATTATCCAGGGCTCCTGTCCTCGCCCCTGAGATGCATGAAGAATTGTACGGGATTTATGAAAGTATTCCGGGAACTTTAGTGCACCCATATCGGCAAAGTGTCCTGGTGGATTCCTTTTCCGGTTTTGATACCGAAAGCAGCCACGTTGATTTTCTGGCAAGTACACAGGGGCTGTACTTGGATTACCACACTAGGAAAAATAGATAAAAGTACGAAAAAAATAAAGCAAAGGCGATGGTCTCATCAAGATGATACAGCGACATTTGAACACTAAATTCACCTTAGCTGGTTATACGTTAAAAAGGAGGAACTACGCCCTGGTACAACGGTGACTACCCGCCATCTTATATGAATCAACCGAAATACCTGCGTGATAAAGCAATGGAAATCGCCAATAAAGTCTTAAAATCCACCGGCAACGAAGGCAAAGCAATCGCCCCCGGGATCAAACATGCGCGGCAATATTTCGAGGAACACCCGGAAGAAAAAGAGGACGAACTCGAAGATGAAACATAGCCGGCAGAACAAACTCATTAATAAACAAAAGAAGCAGTAGCATGATCAAATTCAATTATATAATTTCAGCACCCAGCACGACGGTAATGGCATAAACCGTTCCGCCGGTGGAAACCAAAAAAGCGGACAGCGATTACAAACCCGCCTTCTCAGGACAAACGCGCATCGGCAGCGTTAAAACCAAGACGCCTTATACGGTTACTGTGATCAATAGCGAACTGAAACAAGCCAAGTTTTGCAGGTTTTGCTGGTGAACTTCACTTCAAAAGTGTCGGGATTTCGTGGGGAAGATTTTTTTTAAGACTTGCAAATTCAAGATTTCTGTCATAAATTGGCCTTAGTAAGTCAGAAACGAAGTTTTCTGTCCTTAAAAATATTTCGCGTTCCACCCTCTGCTGGAGACTCATAATATTCTGGTCGCTGAGCCACTTGACGAAATTTTGGAAATTTCTTTTCTGACTTCTCAATTCAATTATTCGAACTTATTTTTTATCAACTAGTACTGAAAAGATAACGGCTTTTTTCAAATGATAATTTTATAACCTCTATCCTTGGTGCTTTGTGTTTTACAATTGTTTTACAGTGATGAAGAATTAAATTCCAATGTACTGAATTACAACACATTATTATTGAAGTCTATAGTACCGGAAACCATAATTCTATCCGTTGAACTACGGGAGCAGTATGGCGCAAATATAAGGTATTTCCGTGTTCATGCACGCCCAATTTAAAAACGATGAATATATTTTTCAGTAGATATAGCATCACTTGTATCTATATTATCAGTAAGATTTTTTTTTTTCGGAAAGTTTGGGGCGCAGTATACATCGGCTAAATAGCATATCGGAAAGCCAAAAAATACCTCTTTATTAGTGATAGTTTCAACTCAAACACAATAAATAGGCAACAATAACTTAACAGATCAATAACAATTCGGTAATATATTTAGTGTTTGTGTTTGCTATGTTAGCATTGTGTTAGTTTTTTATTAGCACGGTATATGAGTAACGCACTAAAAAGGAGTTTAATTTTAATAGTTGCATCTGTTTACCTGGTGTTTGCATGTAGTTATGTTATCTTTTGCATCAGGAACACAAGTGTTATTAACCTGCCGGACTCTTTTCGCCCCCCCGGTTTCGAAACACAATGCTGCCCTGGCAATAAAAAGTGTATCAAATTCAGAAAATCACTTAATACATAATTTTTTAAACCGCCCGCGGGTAATTGCCAACCGGTTGTTAGTATTTTCGTTTTTCCTGTGGGCCCTTGCCCTTTTGCCGTATTTAATTTCCTTTCGTGCCGAATGCATTAGTACTTTAAAAGGCGTTATCCCATTTCACTATCCCCTGGGTGCTATCCGTTGTCGAAATTTGCGGATTTGAAGCTTAATGTGGCACTTCTCTTTAACATTCTTTACAAAGACACTTAATATTGGTAATGTGCTTAAAGCTGTTACCACCATTTTATAAAAAAATATTTTCTCATGACAGACGAATTAATTATTCAACAATTAAAAGATAAAGAAGCACAACTGCTAAATGAACTTAATAAGGTAAGGCTGGCATTACAGGCCTTTATTAACGACAATATTAATTTTGGAAACCTGAATTTTCAAAAACAGGCTATAAACGACCAGATCCCTGCAACGTATACCCCTGACCTGACTTATGCCGCGAAAATTTTGTTTGTTCTTGCCAATGAAGGTAAGCCATTGCTGGTTGATGATATTGCTAATGCTATTCATGCACTTGAGCCAGAGATCGAACCTTCCAGGCTGCATAAAAATGTAAGTTATAATCTTTCTATGCTGGCTAAATATTCAAAAATAAAAAAGCACCCCTTCAACAGGCGGATAAAATATTCTTTATAATATATCAGCAAATATCCGGTTGGTTGCAATTGATAAACTAACCGGATATTTTACACTCATCTATGATCCTTCCGCCTGTCCATTAATAACTGTTTTATTGGCAGTTCCGTTTATTTAAAAAGTAACAAATTTTCGACTAAACGCTAAATTCTTTTTAAGAATATTTTTTCTTAACAAAAGTGGAATTTTTGTCTGTTTGTTTAGTATTTGTTAACTTTTTGTTGTTGTGCCAACAACAATTTTATAATATGACGAGGATAGTTTTGTTTCAAGATAAATTAAAACATCACATGAAACAAAATTTACGAAAAATTTCACGGTTACTGTTCACACTAATGGTGTTAATGGTATGCGGCAATGTTTTTGCCCAAAACCTTGCAGTAAGGGGTATTGTTTTGGATAACAATAGCCAGCCTTTGCCAGGTGTAAGTGTTACTATTAAGGGAACCACCCTTGGTACCGTAACAAGTGTTGAAGGGCGTTTCACTTTGTCTGTTCAAAAAGGCCAGACATTGGTTTTCAGGTCAATAGGGTTCACCGCACAGGAACTTTTGTTAAATGAAGCCTTTGTTTCGGTTACTTTACAGCCAGATTCTAAAACCTTGAACGAAGTGGTTGTTACCGCCCTGGGTGTTAAAAAGGAGTTTCAAAAGCTCGGTTATTCCCAAACCGTTATTAAAGGTGATGAAATGACCGAAGCACGTGATGCCAACCCACTTCAATCAATGGAAGGTAAAGTTGCCGGTTTAAGTATCGGTTCCAGTTCCGAATTTTTTGGCGCGCCAACTGTTGTTTTGCGTGGCAGCGAGGATATCCTTTATGTTATCGACGGTGAGCCGGTAGAATCTAACACATTTGATTTTAACGCTGATGACGTTGATACTTATACTGTATTAAAAGGCCCTAACGCTGCGGCCCTTTACGGTTTCAGGGGTATCAATGGCGCTATCATTATCACCACCAAAAAAGGGACAAATGATAAAAAAGGCTGGCAGATCGATCTGAACAGTACGCTTGAGGCCGAAAAAGGCTTTATCGTGTTGCCTAAGTCACAGTATCAATACGGCCGTGGTACAAACTATTTATACAGCTACGGCGATATTACAACAGATCCGCCGGGATCTAACCCGCTTTATGATAATTTTCAGCGTTTACCTGAGTGGGGCCCGCAATTTGACGGCCAACCGATACAGCAGTTTGACAGCCCCTATAATCCTGTTACCGGCGTAAGGGGTACAACCCCATGGTTAGCGCGCGGTATAAATAATTTCAATAATTTCGTACAAACAGGCTATACCAGCACCAATTCATTTTCAGTAGCGGCAAGCGGCTCAAACTATGATATCCGCATGTCTTATGGCCATACCTTTCAACAAGGTGATTTCCCAAATACCAAATTGAATATCGATAACTTTAAAATATCAGCGGGTTATGATATCTCGCCTAAATTACGTATCGATGGTGATTTGAACTTAAACGAACAATATTCGCCAAACATCCCTGATGTTACTTATGGGCCTAACAGCTATGCATACGAGTTCTTTGTTTACGGTTCATCGGATTACCCGATCAACGAATTAAAAAATATTTACCAGGGCCCGCAGGGTATCCCTAACCTTACTCAATATGCGCAGGAATACGGGCGTGAAAATAACCCATACTTTCAGGCCGAAAAATGGTTAAAGGGGCGTACTGACCAGGTGATCAACGGTTCATTGTCGCTTACTTACAAATTTACCGATGACCTTAACATAAAGTTACGCACTGCTTTAAATACCTATAATGAGCAGAATACAGAAGATGTGCCATCATCAACTAACCTTAACGATTATTTGCCCTGGTACTATTTTGGCTGGTATGGTGATTACAGGCAGGATGACCGTAATTTATTGGAAAGCAACACTGACCTGACCTTAAATTACAAGAAAAAATTCGCGAAAAATTTTAATTTAACCGCCTTGTTGGGTGCTAATTCCCGGTCATTCAGGTACCTTTCTGATTGGGAATCAACCAAGGACCTTTCTATACCTAATGTTTACACCCTGGCCAATACCCAAAATCAGGGATATGATTACAACTTTAACTCAAAAATGCAGGTTAACAGTGCATATTACTCTGTGGACCTGGGCTATAAAAATTATATTAATATTAACGCCACCGGCCGTGTGGATAATCTTTCTACCCTGCCTGCCGGCAACAATACTTTCTTTTACCCTTCAGTATCTGCAAGTTCGGTAGTTAATGATTATGTTAAATTGCCTCAATTTATCTCTTTCTTAAAAATCAGGGCCTCTTATGCCGATGTTAAAGGCGGTTTAACTTCCCCGCTTATCGGCTCATCATATAACGCTGTAACGGGGTCACCTCTAAGTAACTTATTAGGCTACGGTACTGAATTATATACACCATATAATGGCCCGTCTTATTTAAATTCAAGCTCCAATGGGCCTGCTACTTACTATAATAGTACACCATCGGTAAGCCTTTCCAATACAATTCCGAATAATAACATTAAACCTTACGATGTAACATCAAAAGAAATTGGCGCCGATGTTAAGTTTTTTGGTAACCGTTTAGGCTTAAACTTCACTTATTTTTCAACAACAAACGGCCCCAATATCATTTCACTGCCGGTTGCCCCTTCAACTACAAACTCCACCCAAATTATTAACGGTGTAACCACTCAAAAAAATGGTGTTGAAATCGAGCTCCTTGGTTCAGTATTAAAAAGCAAGGACGGCCTTAACTGGGACATCAATGCAAACTGGTCAACCTACAAGGAAACTTTGGCATCAGTTTATGATGGTGCATCCTCTGTATACCTTAACAACCACGTTTACCATATTGGCGACAGGCTTGATGCTGAATACGGTACAAAATTCGTAAGGGACGGTAACGGCAATATAATTAACAGTGCCGGTGCACCTTTGCAGGCGCCTGGCCAGCCTGATAATGCAAATTACGGGTTATTAGGTTATGCCGACCCTGACTTTGCTTTTGGGATAGGCAACCGTTTCAGCTATAAAAGCTGGACATTCAGCTTTCAGTTCGATGGCCGTATCGGTGGTAAAATTTATGATGATACCTACTACCACAGCATGAACGGCGGTACAGCGGTTGAAACTACAGAAGGCGCTTATGGCGTTGCCCGTAATGCCGATTGGGTTGCTCTGCAAGCTACCGGTAAAGTAGGTAATAACGGACAAGGTTCATACATTGGCCCGGGTGTAATGATAGTTAGCGGCACCCCGCAGTATGGCCCGGGCGGTGTAATAACCAATTTGAGCCAGCTTACTTTCGCCCCTAATAACGTACCGCAAACTGTACAAGGTTATGTATCGTCGGACTTGGGCGCCAACTTTGACGAATACTATATGATCAACCGTTCATTTGTCAAACTGCGCGAAGTAACTATCGGGTATAGTTTGCCTGCAAAAATGTTACAGGGTACTTTTATCAAGAAAGTTAACATAAGCTTAGTAGGCAGGAACCTGCTTTATTTTGCTGCCCGTAAAGATATCGATCTTGATGAATATGCTTCAGGCTATAACGCTTCGACATTGCAGATCACAGGTACTGATAATGGGAACGCAGCGCTTGCAAGCCCAACGGCCCGCCGCTATGGTTTAAACCTCCATTTAACATTCTAAATTATTTAATTGAACAATTAATAAGAAATTTATGAAAATAAAATCATTTATTCCATTAGCCCTGTTGTTAACAACAAGCATGGTGTTTATAACCGGATGTCAGAAAGGTGACCTGATCGACAATCCAAACCTGGCTGCATCAACAGGTACGGTGCCGGCTACTTTAATACTTAATAACATTACTGCAAACCTGATTAAAAGTGATGAATATCCTTTTAACCTGAGCTCAAGGGGCAGTCAGGCATTTTTGTCGAACTACGCCTATTACTGGGGCAATAACAATTACAACTACGGCAGTACCGAAGATAGCTATAACGTTTTAAAATACGCGATAGCATTACAGGCACAGTCAACCAGCCAGTTGGGCAACCAAACCAATAAATATTTTGCATTAGGCCAGTTTTTTAGGGCTTACGCAGGCATTTGGTTAACACAACGGGTTGGTGACATACCTTTTTCGCAGGCAGGTAACGCGGCTATTATTACACCTAAGTATGATACGCAGCACGATGTTTACAAAAGCTGCCTGGCATTGCTTAACAGCGCTAACACTATATTGGCCCCTTTAGTTACCGCAAGCCCAAACTCACGGTTAGATAATGGCGATATTTTTGGCCTTACTTATTTGCAATGGCAAAAAGTTATAAATACCTATACTTTAAGGGTATTGATAAGCCTTAGCAAACGCGCTGTTGACAACCCGGACCTAAACATAGCCGCAACATTTAATACTATAATAAGTAACCCGGCTACATACCCTATTATGACCGGTAATTCCGATGATCTTATTTATGTTTATAATTCAACTAACACATACCCGGTTTATGCAGATGGTAACGCACCTTATGATAACTTTAGCAGCATGGGCCTGCCATATGTTACAGCAACCGCCGGCAAACAAGACCCGCGTATTTTTGTAGTTGCAACCCCATCGCCGCAACAAATTGCAGCAGGTAAAGATGCTAATGATTTTACAGCTTACGTTGGTGCTGATGACAATGTGGCAATAGGCACGCTTAACAGTAATGCAGCTGCCGGGCAGTACTCATACCCAAGCGATTTTCGTTACTTTGTTTTGCCGGCCGCCATTACCGGTGCAAATGCAGAGCCATTTGTTTTTATGGGATACCCTGAAATGTGTTTTAACATAGCCGAAGCTATAAACCTTGGCTGGGTAAAAGGCCAAAACTCTGCCACCTGGTATGTTAATGGTATCAATGCTTCATTGGCAACATACAAAATAACAGATGGAGAAACTTTAAATATCACCAATTTGTCTGGCAATACTATCGGCACTGCAACTGCAAATGTTTCGCAGTTTATGACTAACGTAGCTTACGCAGGTGATAATGCTACAGGACTTGCCCAGATATTTACACAGCGTTATGTTGCAATGTTCCTGAATTCAGGCTGGGAATCATTTTATCAATGGAGAAGGTCTGTAAGTTCGGCAAATCCAAATGGCATCCCTGCATGGAGCCAGGGGGGCGCCGGTATAGGTACATCGGCAGCAGGTAACCTGATACCACGCCGCTGGGAATATCCAGCAAATGAGGCAGCTTTTAATACTACTAATTATAGGGCAGCACTTCAATCGCAGTTTGGCGGTACTGATGACCCTACCAAAGATACCTGGCTAACCAAATAGGATAAATAAATTTTTTAATCATAAGCAGGGGTGCTCAGCCGGGCCCCTGCTTTTTTTAGTTTTATTGATATGAAAAAGATAATTTTAGTATTTGCAATCGTTTTAATTGCCGCAAACACATTTGCCCAGGTAACAGACAGCGCTAAACGCCATGTGGTATTACAGGGTGCTGCAAATTTTCGGGACTTAGGGGGATATACCACTACAGATGGCCATCATGTTAAATGGGGCGAAATATACCGCAGCGCAGATATCAGTAAGCTAACTGATACCGATCTGGCTGTGTTAAAGGGCAGGAGAATTACTTACGATGTTGACCTGAGGGGCCACCAGGAATCGGCCAAGGCGCCAGACCGCCTTAATCCCGGTACCGACTATGTGTTATGCCCAGCCGGAAGTGATGGGTTGAACAACTGGATGAAGGATATTGCCCACGCTAAAGCCAACACAGGTGATTCATTGATGATAGCCTATTATAGAAAAACAGATTCTCTTGCTGCGCGTTACAAGCCGTTTTTTTGATAAACTGCTGGGTTTGCCTGCTGATCAAAGCCTGGTTTTTCACTGTACTGCCGGTAAAGACCGCACTGGTATTGGCGCTGCACTACTGTTGTATAGCTTGGGTGTACCTTACGATACTATTATGAAAGATTATTTGGCCACCAATTATTACCGCACCGGGGAAAATCAAAAGGCGATAACTGGTATGGTAAACTACATGCATATTGACAAAGACGTAGCCACCGATATGCTACAGGCAAAAAAGGTGTACCTCGACACCACCTTTGATACCATTAAACAACAATATGGTTCTATCGATAATTTTTTAAGAACGCAGATCGGCCTTGATGATCAAAAGATAGCAACGTTAAAAAAGAAATTTTTAGAATAAAAAACATGATTTTTGAAGAAGGACCGGGTACGCAAATGTCCGGTCCTTTTTAATTGACGCAATAATGCCCGATAAAAATTATTTAGACCTGTTAGATAAGTTACGCGCTATAGCGCAGCTTGGTATAAATTACAGTAAAGATCCCTTCGACCTGGAAAGGTATAATAAGTTGCTTCAACTGGCGGCAAGCGGTTATTCGGAATTTTCAGGTTTGCCATCAGCCGAAATAAAGGAACGATTCAACAGAGAGTTAGGCTATATAACGCCAAAGATTGGGGTGAATGGCGTGTTATTTAACGACAACGGTCAGCTATTATTGGAGCATAGGGGCGATGACCTGTTGTGGGGCATCCCCGGGGGCTGGGTCGACGTTGGCGAAGGCCCCGAAACCGCCCTGAAACGGGAGTTTGCGGAAGAAACTGACTTGGTAGTTGAGCCCGTAGACATTATAAAATTTTACACGCGTTTACCCGGCGAGTTTAACCAGCCGCATACCTCTGTGCATATATTATACTATTGCAGGTACATAAGCGGAGATTTGAATAAATCACACGAGAGCCTTGAATTAAGTTTTATCGATCATACAACAATTACAAATTGGCATAAGGACCATAAAAAACAGGCAGAGGACGCTATGCTGTATCTAAATAAAATAAGGTCAGCTGGGGTAGTATAATTAAACGCTTCGTCGTTTGCTAACCAAAACTAATTCTTATAGATGTCTAATAATTTAGATTGAATTTTGGAACGGGATATGTATAAATTTACAGCATGACGGACAGTAGTATTTTATATAATAGTATTGGAACGGGTTATAATTCAACCCGGCGGGCCGACCCATACATAACTCAAAAACTGTTTAAATTTTTGTCGCCTCAACCCAACGGCTTATACCTTGATATTGGCTGCGGAACGGGAAACTATACCATTGCCCTGGCTGATATGGGGCTAAACTTTGTTGGTGTTGAGCCTTCTGAAAAAATGCTCCGGGTTGCCGGTGATAAAAATGATAAAGTAAGCTGGCTTTTGGCAGGCGCAGAACAAATACCAGTGGACGATAACCTGTTTGATGGCGCCATAGCAACGCTTACCATCCACCATTGGACAGATATCGAAAAAGCATTTACCGAAATTTACCGTGTGTTAAAGCATGGCGGGAAAATGGTGTTGTTTACTGCGCTGCCGCAACAAATGAAAGGCTATTGGCTTAATCATTATTTCCCAAAAATGCTGGAGGCATCCATTTTACAAATGCCTTCCTTTGATATGATAAAAGATGCTGCCGATGCAGCGGGTTTTGTGATTTGCGCGACCGATAAATATTTCATCAGCGATGACCTTGAAGACCTTTTTTTATACTCAGGGAAAAATAAACCGGAACTTTACCTTGATGCAGCGATAAGAAAAGGCATTTCATCATTTTCGGCTTTAGCTAATGCTGAGGAAGTAGAAGATGGCCTTTTGAAGCTTCAAGGTGATTTAGATACCGGCCGGTTTAAAGATATAAAAGAAAAATACGATAACGATTTGGGTGATTATATGTTTATCATCGCCGAAAAAAAAATAACTTGTTAAAATGCTACTTGAAAAAGCGTGTATAAGGGATGCAAATGTTGATGACATTGAAGAAATAACTTTACTAATGACTGACCTTGGCTATCCGGCAACAGTAGTTGAAATGCAGGCCCGCCTTAAAGATATTTTTGCGCACGACGACTACCGCACCATACTTGCTATAGCAGGGACTGAAATAGTAGGTATGGCAGGATTAGCCAAAGGGCTGTACTATGAAAAGAGCGGAAATTACCTGCGTATCCTCGCGTTTGTGGTAAAGCAAAGTTGCAGGAAACATGGTATAGGTGAGCTATTGTTAAACGCTTCGGAACAATGGGCAGTTGAACAGGGGCTTAATACCGTTTTAATAAACAGCGGCAACCGCGATGAGCGGAAGGCTGCCCATGCATTTTATCACAAAATGGGATATGCTATCAAATCATCAGGATTTGTTAAAGAGCTATAATGGGCTTTTTCATGTAAGCGAAGAGCCCGGCATAAAAATATTTGAACCCAGGCCCTCGCCATCGTTTTTCGCTGGTATAAGCGGAGATGTTGTTTTTGCCATTGATGGCAAACTATTACATAACTACCTTTTACCACGGGACTGCCCGCGTGTAACTTACTACCCTACGCCCAAAACAACCGATGCTGACAAGGGAAAATTTATCGGGCATTCAGCCGCTACCCATATTGTAACAGTTGAATCAGCATGGTACCAACAAATAAAAGCAACTACTTTATATTGCTACGAGTTTCCGGCAGATTATTTTGCGCTGATAGATGAATGCGCCGGTTATTACATCTCGTACCATCCTGTGGCCCCGTTATCGGTAACTCCTGTCGAAGACATCATATCGGCATTGTTAAGCAGAAATATTGAATTGCGTTTTACGCCCTCGCTTATTCAACTGGCGGATGCCGTAAGCCGGTCAACGCTTAATTTTTCAAATATCAGGATGCGGAATGCGGGGAGGTAGTTATTGGTTGATTAAGTTTGCGTTGGACACATTTTTTTAACCCAATCAACCATTCACTCATTCAACCTAATCAACCAACTAATCATCATCCTTACCTGTCAGTTTCACCGGATATGTTTTTTTTGCCCTTAGCTGTGTACCATAATATCCTGTTCATCAAATCGTCCCTTCCTCCGTCAACATGATCAAATTCAGGCAGTAATGAAGCTTTTGCGTAATACAAAGCTTTTCCTTTAAGCGCCGCAAGCTTTGGGTTTACTTGTTTAAGCGGGATACGGTTTGGTACAGCCTGGTAAGTATCGACTGATGCCCGGTCGGAAAAACAATCAAACATAGGCAATGCTGTAGCATCGATAATATTCATAGGCGGTATGCCCAATATTTGCTCAATCGAACGTACAATACAGGTTTGGTTGTAGTTGGTGGATACTGTTTTCTGTAACCTGCTATAGGGGCTTACAACAAAACCGGTTGTCCGGTAGGCTGATATATGGTCCCATCCCGCTTGCGAATCATCTTCGGTAACAAATATCACCGTGTTTTTCCAGAAACGGCTTTTGGACATTGCTTCGATAATGCGGCCAAGTGCAAGGTCATTATCTGCAACCATTGCATTTGGGGTAGGGTAGCCGGGCCTTGTGCCATCGGTATGATCGAGTGATAAAGCCATAACCATTAATTCCGGCAAGTTATCGCCGGGCTTTTTTTCGTATTCCTTCAGTTCTTTGATAAAGGCGTCTGCCCTCAACTGGTCGGGAATTTTAAACTCATCCGAACCAGGATAATTTTGTGAGAGCATTGGCCTTACCCGCGAAATGGTACTTGTATTATAGAAATTGAAAGGCATTCCGGCCGTATAATTATCGTAAATATTGGTCCAGCTTAACTTTTCGTCAAAATGAGGTGTGGCCGCCTCCCCATATATTCTTACTGTTTTTCCATGATCGGCTGCATTGTTCCATATAAATCCGTTTGCGTCATAAACAAGCGCGTCCTCCTGCACATGCGGGTAACTGCGGAACCAGGCGCGTACATTCTTTTCTACGTAGTCCGTCACCATGGCCGCATCCGTCCACTGGTGACCTTCGGCAGAACATTTGCCCGATGCATAATAATTATCCAGCAACAAAAAATCTTTTGCTAACTGGTGCTGGTTAGGTGTTATACTATCCCCATAAATACATAATGAGGGCGCACCTTTGCCCGTTGGCATATCGCCCAAAACCTGGTCGTAAGTCCGGTTTTCCTTAATAATATATAGCACATGCTTAAACACCGATGGCTCGCCAATGCGTTCTGGGATGGGTTTCGGCGCGATATTTTTCCGTGGTACCAATTGTGCCACTTCTTCCCGGAAAGTTAGGTTGAGCGTTTTTACCTGGTCGGTATATTGTTTCAAAAGCGCCGGGCCGGGTACGGGGAT
>JABDCF010000109.1:0-336 GCA_013288235.1 Bacteroidota bacterium
TCAAACCAAACAAAAAAAGATGTTTTTGCGGATATTTTGAAAAGACATAATTACACCGCCGCAGATGTACTGGTGACTGGTGACGACCCCGAATCAGAAATAAAAGCCGCTACTGAGTTAGGTATCGATACTTTTTTGTTTGATCCGTGGGATAAACATGTGGACGCGGTTGTTACTTATAGGGCAGTGGAATTAAGGGATGTTTTGAATTACCTTTAATTTTGTTAAACATTCCGTTTTGTTTTTTGTAATTTAGCAATATGAAAGTGATATCTGAAGAAGAAAACTTGCATGAAGCAATCAAAGGGGCAGATTTACCGGCCAAAAGAAAAGCCT
>JABDCF010000109.1:416-1736 GCA_013288235.1 Bacteroidota bacterium
ACAAACACACGGAATTAGCTACGCCTGAACTCTTGGCTCAGCTGCATTTAACTGAAGCATAAATGCCTGCTAAATTTCGCTTGTTCGCAGGCCCTAATGGTTCAGGCAAAACTTCTCTTTTTGATTATCTTAAAAATGGCGACTTTATTCATACTGACCTATATATTAATGCCGATAGATACGAACGCGAGTTAAAGGAAAATCTCAATTTTAATTTCAATGCTTATAGAGTAAAAGTTTCTCAGGAAGATTTCTTAAATCATATAAAAGCTTCTACTTTATATACTGAGAAAATCAGAGACAAAAGTTTCATCAGGCAAATAACCGTCAATGCGGCGATTTTACGTTTCAATTTATCAAAAAACGAAATTAATTCCTATCACGCGTCGTTTGTAACTTCTTATTTAGTTGAGAAGCTTATAGAAACAAGTCAGTCGTTTAGTTATGAAACCGTTATGTCTCATAAGTCAAAATAGAGTTGCTTGATATTGCAAAATTCAAGGGCTACAAGACTTATTTGTACTTTGTTTACACAGATAATCCGGAATTAAATATTGCGCGTGTAAAGCTACGGGCTCTTATGGGTTTGCATGATGTAAATACAGAAGTAATCCGGAGTAGATACAAGCGTACGTTTGAGTTGTTACCAATCGCTTTAAATATCGCTGATGAAGCTTATGTTATTAACAATTCGGATAATTTCGTTATCGTCGCGGAAAAGAAAGGCGGCGTTTTAGTCTTCAATAAACCTTTTTCTGATAAAATAGAAAAAGATTTAAGCGGAAAATCATAGAACAACATCACGTTAAATTCCTGTCCCTAAACCAAACCTCATCAGGTTCCACTTTACAATTTTCCATCAGGGTTATCAATTCAATAGCATCACCGGATGTTATCACCAACTCCCGGTTTGCCGGTTTTAAAAACCGTTGTTCAACCATTACGTCCATTTGCTGTAGCAACAGGTCGTAAAAACCGTTTACATTTAATATCCCTACAGGATGGCTGTGCAGGCCTAATTGCAGCCAGGTTAATACCTCAAAAAATTCTTCAAGCGTGCCGAAGCCGCCGGGCAGCATGATAATACCATCGCAAAGGTCGTTCATCAATTGTTTGCGCTGGTGCATATTTTCAACAATGTGAAGTTCGGTCAAGCCCGGATGGCCTACTTCTTTATCCATCAAAAATTGCGGGATTACGCCTATAGCCTTACCCCCGCTGTTTAATACTGCATCAGCTAAAATGCCCATCACCCCTACTTTGCCGCCGTTTAGCCAAACATTGGCCTTGTAGTTGATGCCGTGCAGTTTTAATACCACG
>JABDCF010000109.1:1746-14755 GCA_013288235.1 Bacteroidota bacterium
CTTTGCCGCCGCCGTAAACCAGGGTAATCCCACGGTTGACCATAATTTCGGACAATTGTTCAACTGCCTGTTTTAATATGGGGTCGCCGTTAAAATTAGCGCCGCAAAAAATGCAAATCGATTTCATTCGTAATTAGTGAATATACAGATCTGGCAAGCAATCTAACTCTCTTTAATTTTTATATTAACCACCCTGCAAAATAATCTATATAACCATCGGCCTAAATTTAAAGCAACCCAGGTCCAAAAACTAAATAATAAAGCCCAAAAAGGCGTAAATGCGATACACACAACAAATCCAACAATGCCATATCGCGGTTTATCATTGAACTGGATTGGGAACTGATGGTATAATGATAAAAAGGCAAACAATATTGCAAATGGTATTATGAAAAATAGATAATACAAGAATAATTTTAGGAACGTTAGATTTGTCATTGCAGTAGGGTTTGTTCAAAGTTACTCAAGTATACCAAATAAAATGAGGTGGAGAAAAATAACTCATTCCAACTATGTATCCTATCCGGTCTTAATTTGATAGCGCAACCGGAAAATTACGAAAACTATCAATGTTTACGGTTTTATTTTGCTAAAATTGTTAACCCAATTATCTGCATAAGTTTTTATCCTTTTTAAAATTTTTTATGAAGAAAGCAATATTCCTCGCATTGATGTGCTTTACAGCCTTGCAAGGCTTCAGCCAGAATGAAGAAACTGAAAATTACCGGGTAGTATTAAAAGACGATTGGAAAATGCAATCGGAAGTTACCGATGCAACTCCGGGCAAGGCAATATCCCAACCCGGCTACCAAACAGCTGACTGGTATAAAGTGAGCGTACCTACCACAGTTATTGCAGGCTTAATAGCTAATAAAGTATATAATTTTGACCCATTTTACGGGCAGAATTTTGAAAAATTGACGGATGCGCGGATGGATAAACCCTGGTGGTTCCGTAAGGAATTCACCTTGCCCGAAACCGAAAACGGCAAAAACGTGGTATTAAAACTGCACGGCATCAACTACAAGGCCAATGTTTGGCTAAACGGCGTTTTAATTGCCGATTCTACCCAGATCATCGGCCCGTTCCGCATTATCGAACTGGACATTACCAGGCACATAAAATACAAAGGCGAAAACATTTTGGCGATAGAAGTAAAGCGCCCTTTCAACCCTCAAAAACGCGGCGGCGACCTTGCCATAGATTATGCCGACTGGATACACTACCCACCCGATTTTAATAACGGCATAGTTAATAATGTAGAGTTAAAAACCTTCCGTAAGGTTGGTGTTGAATACCCGCTGGTTACTACAAAGTTCGACCTGCCTTCGCTTGCCGTCGCCCATTTACAAGTTGATGCAATGGCGGTAAATTATACGGATAAACCTGAAGATGCATTGATAAAAGGTAAAATAAATGGCACCATCACTTTTGAGCAGAAAGTACATTTAATGCCGCGCGAGAAAAAACAGATCACCTTCTCCCCCGCTGCTTATCCCCAGCTAAATGTTAAAAACCCACCGATCTGGTGGCCTTGGGAATATGGCAAGCCTGAGTTGAGCCGGATACAACTTTCAATGGTACAAGGTAACGAATTGAGCAATGAGATATCCGATAATTTCGGCATCCGCGAGGTAACTTCGGTATTGATAGACAACCAAAAAGGACGGGAGTTTATCATCAATGGCAAACCCATAATGCTGCGTGGCGCGGCATGGTCTCCGGATATATTTGAGCGCCGTTCAAAACTGCGCGAAGAGCAGGAACTTAAGCTCGTGCGCGATATGAACATGAATATCGTACGCTCAGAAGGCAAACTGGAAGATGATGGCTTTTATGACCTCTGCGATAAAGAAGGCTTATTGGTGATGAGCGGCTGGATGTGCTGCGGCGCATGGCAATACCCCGAAAAGTGGGATGTGGCCAAAAGAAGTATCGCCATGTCATCAGACAGCAGCGTGATGTACTGGCTGCGCAACAAGCCATCTATGCTGGTTTGGCTAAATGGCAGCGATATGGTACCGAGGGACAAAACCGTTGAAGCAGATTGGCTGGCCATCGAGGCCGACCTTAAATGGCCAAATCCCACCGCGGGCAGCGCAGCCCTAAACATATCAAAAGTTTCAGGTAGCACGGGCGTAAAAATGGCAGGGCCATATGATTGGGTACCGCCCGCTTATTGGGAAGCCGATACCGGTAAATACGGCGGCGCATGGAGCTTCGCCACCGAAATTTCGCCGGGGCCATCTATCCCGCCTTACGAAAGCCTTATTAAGTTTATTCCAAAAGACTCCCTATCAAACAAAAGCGCCGACTGGCTTTATCATTGCGGTACAGGGCAGTTTGGCAATACTAAAATTTTTGATACCGCACTTTATGCCCGGTATGGCACACCGGCAAATATGAGCCAGTACCTTACCGAAGCGCAGGCGCAAAATTACGAAGGCAACCGGGCCATGATGGAAGCTTATGGCTTAAAAAAATATGCTAATGCAACAGGCGTAGTACAGTGGATGCTTGCCAACGCCTGGCCAAGCCTTATATGGCATACCTACGATTATTATTTGTACCCCGCGGGCACCTATTTCGGCATGAAAAAATCGATGGAGCCGCTGCATGTGATGTATTCGTACAAATCAAACAGTGTAAACATCATTAATTCTTATTTGCAAACATTTACCGGACTAAAGGTGGAAGCAACCGTCTATAATGCTGATGGTACGCAAAAATTCAATAAAGAAATAACCACAGATGTTGCTGAAGATGGCATAAAAGAATGTTTTGCGTTGCCGCAGATAGATGGCCTATCAGATGTTTATTTTCTTCGCTTGGAATTAAAAAATGCTGCCGGCGCAGTAAAAAGCATTAACTGGTATTGGCTGTCGGCAAAACCGGATGAGCTTAACTGGAAGAAATCGACATGGTATTATACCCCGCAAAAATCGTTTACCGATTATAGCGCACTGAAAAATTTGCCTGCAACAACGTTATCAATCCATCACACCACAACAAAAACCGATGGCAGTACCACGCAAAAAATAACTGTGACCAATACCGGCAAATCGGTAGCCTTTTTTGTCCACCTGCGGGCGTTAAAGGAAAAAGGCGGTGATGATATTTTACCGGTAATTTTTGAGGACAACTATTTGCTGTTAGCACCAGGCGAAACACGTGTTATTGACTGTAGCTATGAAAACAGGTATTCAGGCGAGGGCACACCTTATATTTTAGTGAGCGGCTGGAATTTGGATAAAGCGAATAGCAAAATTGGTGAGGACGCAGGGTTTGACAAGTAGGTGGTAGAGCTTAGGGAATTATTGTGAGACTTAGTTTTAAAAACCTCGTAAGTCTGAAATTTTTCTAAATTTGGAAAAACAATTCTCATGAAGACTTTAAGGACACTGTCATTAATATTGGCGCTAACAATACCTGCTTTATGGACATCCGCACAAAAATCAGCAAGCATAGATAAAATTACAGATGCCTATTTGGGTGTAAAAAATGCCCTTGCCATAGGCAATGGTACAGTTGCCGAGAATAAAGCTAAAGAACTTTTTGATGCCTTGTCTGCCGATCCTGCCAAGGGCTTAACTGCCGACCAGCAAAAGCTTTTTAACAGCTATGCAGATAAATTAAAATATGACAGCAGGCATATCAGCGAAACAACAACAGTTGATCACCAGCGCGAGCATTTTGCCAGCCTGTCAAAAAACCTTTACGAAGTTTTAAAAGGCCTTAAAATGAACACTGCTACCATTTATATGGAGTATTGCCCGATGAAAAAGGCCTACTGGCTAAGCGAATCGTCCGCTATTAAAAACCCATACTATAACGATAAAATGATGACCACCTGCGGTAAGGTGACTGCCACTTTGCCTCCGGTAAAGTGATTAGAGACTGGAGATTAGAGATTAGGAAAAAGGAAAATAAAAAGTCTCTCCGCCCATAGTCGGAGGAGATTATTCACATTTTTTTTAAGGCGTTCATGAGGGTTTCACCGTTTAGAGGGGGCTTACCGCACCAACGAATAGGTTTTCCCCGGCAATGAGCGTATAAAACCCTGCATTTCCATATTTAACAGGCTCATGGCCAGCAGGCTTGTTGGCATATTGGTTTTCAGCGTAAGATCATCTATTGCTACCGGCGCTTTTTGTTCTTGTAAAATATCAAATATCAACCGTTCCTCAGTGGAGAGATCAATGGGTAAAAACAATTGCTCTGTGACCGGTTTTGAGCTGTCGGGCCTTTCCCACCCTAAATTATAAGCCAGGTCGGCAGCGCTTGTAAGCAGAGCAGCCTTGTTATTGCGTATCAAAAAATTACAACCTTCGGAATAGTCATCACCGATCCTGCCCGGAAAAGCAAAAACATCGCGGTTGTACGAGTTAGCGATTTCGGCAGTTATCAATGCGCCACCTTTTATACTGGCCTCAATGACTATCGTTGCATCGGCAATACCGGCCACAATACGGTTGCGTTGCGGAAAGTTTTCCCTGTCGGGGATAGTGCCTGATGGGTATTCGGTTAACAAACCGCCATTTTCCAGCATCTTCTCAGCGGTAGCCCGGTTTTGACTGGGATAAATCCTGTCCAGCCCATGCGCCAATACCCCCACGGTAGGCATGTTCGCCTTCAAACATTCCTTGTGCGCGGCAACATCAATGCCCAAGGCCAGGCCGCTCACTATTAAAACGTTGTAAGGCTGTAGTTCTTCCACCAATTGCCTGCATAAGTGCTTGCCGTAATCAGTAGCATTGCGGGTGCCGACAATATTGATGATACGCTGCGCGTTAAAATCGGCGTTTCCTTTGGCATAGAGCAACACCGGTGAATCGTTGCAGCTTTTTAGGCGTTTGGGGTATTTACTGTCCGTATAAAAAATAACGTCGATATTATACTTCTCAATAAATTTTAATTCCTCCTCTGCCTTGCTTAATGCAGTGCCCATATCCATCAATGCGACGGTCTTTTCGCCAATGCCCGGCACTTTCATCCATTTAGCCCTGGGCGCATTAAATACAGCTTCGGCGCTGCCAAAATAACTAACTAATGATTTAGCCAGCGTGGGGCCAATATTTTTTACAAAAGTTAAAGCTACCTTGTGAAGTTGTGACATGGCGCAAATTAATGTGCAAATGTGCGGATATGCAAATGTGCGGATGAAAATAAATTAATGTGTAGATATGCGGATGAAATAACATGGCGGATGAACACCGAATTATGTGTGATAAAAAATAATTCATTAAAACTGCAAAAATAGTTTGCAAACTATAAAAATAGTTTTACATTTACTCAACTATAAAAATAGTTTGCTATGCACATCAAAGAATTAACAAAAGCCGAAGAGCAGGTAATGCAAATATTATGGCAATTAAAAGAAGCCATAGTAAAAGACATCATCGATCAAATGCCTGATCCTAAACCTGCATATAATACCGTATCAACCGTAGTAAGGGTGTTGGAAGGGAAAGGTTTTATCGATCATAAGGCGTATGGAAACTCACACGTTTACTTTCCCGCAGTACCCGAGGCTGATTATAAAAAATTCACTTTCGATAAAATGATGAAAAATTATTTCAGCAATTCGTACCAAAGCCTGGTTTCATTTATTGCTGATGAAAAAAAATTGGGCATGAAAGAACTGGACGAACTAACCACATTGATTGAAAACCTTAAAAACAAAAAATCATGAACTGGCTGCAATATCTCCTTGAGGCAAACCTGTATCTCGGCGTATTTTACCTGTGCTATTGCCTGTTTTTAAACCGGGAAACTTATTATATGCTTAACCGCGCGTATCTGCTTGCTGCGTGCTTTATATCTTTTGCAATTCCTGTAATACAACTTGGCATTTTAAAACACGCAGCTCATATGGTTCAAACTGTAGTGTTAATAACGCCGGTTAATGTAACTCAACATAATTCACCTGTTAAAATAACCCCGCCTATTACCCACTTTAGCATGCAGGATGGCTTGTTGTATTTTTACCTTTTGGGAGTTACCGTTTTTATGTTCGTTTTAGTCATAAAGCTATACCAGTTAATAAAACTTACCCGTACAAAGCCCGTTTCTTTTCAGGATAATTATAAGCTGATCTACATCAACGGATCAAACACGGCCTTTTCTTTTTTTAATTACCTATTTATTGGTTCAAGTGTATCCGAAAAAGAAACGATTATCAGGCATGAGCTCGTACATATTCGTCAAAAACATTCTGTTGATATTATTGTACTCGAACTATTCAAGATCATCAGCTGGTTTAACCCGCTTATTTACCTTTTGCAAAACAGCCTTAAGACTGTCCATGAATATATTGCCGACGAAAAAACAGCAGTAGCTGATGTCGATACGATTACTTATTCTGCTTTTTTAGTCAACAATGCTTACGGCCTGAGCGGCTCATCTATAACACATTCATTTTTCAATTATAACCTATTAAAAAAGAGAATTATTATGCTTAACCAAAAACGTTCAGGTAGTTTAGCCAGGCTAAAGTACCTTATAGCCCTGCCACTTTGTGCCGGGCTGCTTTGTGCTTCTACATTAGGGTTTAGTAAAACTTACGGCTGGGTGGACATTGCGCCAAGAAAAGTCGACACGACATCAATACTACCGCCCCCGCCACCCGCACCGCCTGCTTTAAAAAATGGGGTTAAGTTCAAGTTATCCTCTCCCTTTAGCTTGACAACAAAAAAGGGTTATAAATATGCGGAATCCGCCTATATGGTCAACGGAAAAAGTTATTTAAGGGTGATTATAGAGGACTCAAAAAACATACAAAAAGAGTACTGGAAAAACAAGGTAAGCCCCGCAGAAATAAAGATGCTGCGCATTAAATATGGCTATACTTTCCCTACTTTACCAATATATCCCAAATTGCCGCCACCACCGCCGGTAGCTATACCGGCCATTGGCGCAACCGCGCCTGTGCAGCCGATAAAACCTCACGGGCCCTCAAGCGTAAAAGCTTTTACGCCTCCTGTTGCAGCAGCGCCAGTTAGTGCGGCTATTCCTTCGCAAAAAATGCCCCCGCCGCCGCCGCCGGTAATGACCATTGGTATGCAGAAATCATATGCAAAATTACCACCGCCTATTGTAATGAAAAATGAATTTGAACCATTTAGCGAGTATTTTAGAAAAGCTGTCAAATACCCAAAACAAGCTTTAGAAAGTAAAATAACCGGGAATATTATTGCGCAATTTGATTTGGACGATAACCACAAGATTACCAATATCGTTTTGGTGAAAGGTATGGGTAACGGGTGTGGTGAAGAAGTAATAAATGCATTTAAGTCTTACCCGCAAACAATTAACGAAAAGCCCGGCACCTATAAAATTGCTGTAATGTTTTATATATATGGTTTAGACTCCCCTAAAGGAATGAGCAGCGAGATGCAAACCGACCCCCAATTTATTGGCGAAACAGTTGTTGTTGGTTATTTACCAACTAAATAATTCTTCAATATCTACATTACTTGCCGAACGGTTAAACCCGCTCCGGCAATTTTTTGTTTTGCAATTCCCTTTTTAAATCAACAAGCAATATAAACCACCTGCTTAGTTTCAAAAAACTCTTCTTCAAAATAGTCCTTGAGGTAGTATTGCTTTACTTTTAAGCCTGATTCTTTAATTTCATCGGCAAGGTCGCCGCCTTTTAAATAGAGGATGCCGTTAGGCATAACGTTTTTCGATTGTGCATTAAACTTTCCTTTCACCCAGGGGTAAAATTCTTTCAGCCTTGTTACCGCCCTCGATATCACAAAATCAAAGTTATCAGTAATTTCCTCGGCGCGCTGGTGCGTGGCGGTAATATTTTTTAAACCTAATGCCTTTGCTACTTCCTGAACGACTTTAATTTTTTTGCCGATGGAATCTACAAGATGAAACTGGGTGTTCGGGAATAATATTGCCAATGGGATACCGGGGAAACCCCCGCCGGTGCCTACATCCAAAACTTTTTCGCCGGGCAAAAAGCTGATAACTTTTGCTATGCCCAATGAATGCAGCACGTGTCGCTCAAAAAGCTGTTCAATATCCTTGCGGGATATTACGTTGATTTGGTTGTTCCAGAACTCGTATAACCCGGGCAGGCTGTTAAATTGCTGTATTTGCCGAGCAGTAAGTGATGGGAAATATTTTTCGATCGGGTTAGATGTCATCCCTGTTAAACCGGTTGATGATATTACCAAGCAGGTACCTCGCCCTGAACAATTGCGCCTTAACCGTTCCCAATGGTAAATCGAGTTGCTGGGCTATTTCCTCGTATGATAATTCGTCAAAATAACGCAGGGTGATCAGGTTGCGGTAACGCGGGGGCAGGCTTTCTATCAGTAATTTTAGTTCCTGGGTCTGTTGCTTTTTGATGGATGTTTCTTCGGGGTTTAAAACATCGGCCTTTATCTGCAATTGCTTTTCTTCACCGTCCTCATCCATCATGCCGTGGATCGACATGGTGTTCAGTTTCTTTTTCCTGATAAAATCGATACAATTATTGGTGGCAACCCTGAACAGCCAGGTACTGAAAGCGTATTCGGGCTGGTATTTTTCAAGTTTTTCAAATGCTTTGGCGAAGGTTTCAACGGTAAGGTCCATGGCGTCCTCTTTGTTGTTCACCATCTTAAGCACCATAAAGTAAATGGAATCCTTGTACCTGTGCATCAGGTCGGCGTATGCCTTTTGACTGCCTTCACGGGCTTTAACCACAAGGTGGAAATCGTTCTTTGCGTTTTCGGTAAAATTCGAATTTATTTCCATTTAGTTGTTTTAATAAAGGCGCCGGTTAGTCCAAAAATATTTAAATAAATATAATAAATCATATCGAATATCGGCAAATACCATAACAAATCTTTCCCGTTTAAGCGCTTAAACAGCTTGCTGTATATAATCAATTGAAAAATCAACCTAAAACTAAACAAACCCAGCGCTAACAAGGGTTCAAAGTTGAAAACTAAACACAATGTTAATAAAATATAGAACAGGAAACCGCTTGCTGCATCAAGACTTAACATACGCCTATGCCTGGCTTTATATATTTTTCCAACACCAAAATGGCGCTTTTTTTGCCTGTACCAACCGCTAAACGTAGTTTTGGCATCGGTATAAATAAAGGAATCGGGGTGTATCTCTATGGCTGTATTATCGGCCGTGGCGTTTTGGTTTACAAAAAGATCATCGTCGCCCGATAAAACGTGCATATGTGCGGCAAACCCCTTCGCGCTAAAAAACAAAGATTTTGTATAGGCCAGGTTACGGCCAATGCCCATATACGGGTCGCCAATCAAAGCTGCCGATAAGTAATTTATTCCCGTTTTTATAGTTTCGTACCGCACAAAAGGGTTTAAAAAATTGCCCGTCCGGTTATAAGGTGAATACCCCAACACTATTTGAGTTTCCCCGGTAAAATTTGCAGCCATACGGGTAATCCAATCGTCCGAAGCAGGTTTACAATCGGCATCAGTAAATAAAAGGTGTTCGTTTTTTGACGCTTTTATGCCCAGGGTAAGGGCAAACTTTTTGCCGGTTTTAAAACGGTCATGCTCGGTTATGGTTACAATTTTTAGTTCGGGATAAGTTGCCTTAAGCTCCTCTAATACGATCTCAGATTTATCATACGAACAATCATTTATCACAACCACCTCAAAATCAGGATAATTTTGCTGCAAAATTGATGGCAGGTTTTCGGTTAAATTTTTTGCCTCGTTGCGTGCGCTTATAATTACTGAAATTGGGATACGAACTGCGGGCAGGTCATCGGGGGGCGTGTAAGGGGTTAGCTTGCTTTGGTTATTTACAAGAAAGTACAATTGAACTATAAAACAAAACTGAAATAGAATGAACAGTGCCTCTTGTATATACGTTTCCAAATCCTCTTAAAATGATCGTGCAAATTTGTTAAAAATCAGCGGGATTAGAAGAGTTTATTTGCTGAAATGTTGGGGAATGGTTCAACGACACACGCAACTCGCTGTGAATATCAGATTATGTTTAACTTAGCAGATATGTATCGCTTACTTAAGTCATCGCGGCTATCGGCACTGGCATGTATTATCTTGTTACCAGGATTTTTATGTATCGGGAACATGGTAAAAGGCACCACTTTAGTATGCGCCAGTGATACTGGTCAGCAACTTAAATTAAATGTGTTGACTATGGCCAGTAAGAAAGCTTATACTTTAACTATAACAACCGGAAAACTAGTAAAAGCAAAGTGTGACCCACCGCAAACTATCTATAATTTAACTGCGATTTTGAAAAATAATTCAAATGATACATTAAAATATATTGACTGGACTACCAGTTCGAGCATTTGGCGTTTTGACAAAAACAATATTTTTGTTAAACCGTCAGATTTATCCCCATGTTTTGATCAGGTTATTGATCACGATTTTATAATGTACTACACGATTTTACCCCACCAAAGTGCTAAAGTAGAATTAAGCATTATTTTCAGAGATGAGGTATCAATACCTTTTAACAAAACATTCAAAATAGGAGTGATACTGCAAAGAGTTATCAAGAAAAAAGATTTTGAATATTACCATACGTATTTTTTGAAACATGAACTAAGTGATCAAATTATAAATCTAATATGGTCAAACACAATCTCTATGACAAAATAATTGATATCCCAATGTCGATAATATAGCTTCAAATATATATTCTAAATTTGCCAAAAAATAAATCCGAAATCGAACACCCGAAATCCGAAATAAAAAATGTCATCTACTTTAATCAAATCCGCCACTATAGTAAATGAAAACCAGCAATTTGTTGCCGACGTTTTGGTAAAAGATGGCTTGATAAACCGGATAGATAAACAAATTGATGTAAAAGCTGACCGGGAGATCAACGCCGAAGACCTGTACCTTTTCCCCGGCTGTATTGATGACCAGGTACATTTCCGCGAGCCGGGATTAACACATAAAGCCAATATTTATACTGAGTCGCGTGCGGCGGTGGCAGGCGGCATCACCTCATTTATGGAGATGCCAAACACTGTCCCCAATACTTTAACACAGCAATTGCTTGAAGATAAATATCAAATAGCCTCCAAAACATCGCTGGCAAACTATTCGTTTTATATGGGCGCCTCCAATGACAACATTGAGGAGGTATTGCGCACCGATACTGCAAATGTTTGCGGCATAAAGGTTTTTATGGGATCGTCAACCGGGAATATGCTGGTGGATAATCCCAATACGCTCGAAAATATTTTTGCCCAATCGCCTATGCTGGTGGCTACCCATTGCGAGGATGAAGCAACTATTAAAAGCAACCTGGAACATTACAAACAGTTGCTTGGCGAAAATATTCCCGTAAGGCTGCATCCAAAGATACGTAGCGAAGAAGCTTGCTACCTGTCGTCATCAATGGCGGTCGATCTTGCCAAAAAACATAATACAAGGCTGCATATTTTGCATATATCTACTGAAAAGGAAACCTATCTTTTCGACAATACTATCCCGCTAAAAGATAAACGCATAACAGCCGAGGCCTGCATCCACCACCTTTGGTTTACCGATAAGGATTACGAAACGAAGGGCAACCTGATCAAATGGAACCCTGCCGTAAAAACAGAACGCGACAGGGATGCTATTTTAAAAGCTGTTTTAAATGGCCGGATAGATGTGATAGCAACCGACCATGCACCGCATACTTTGGAAGAAAAATCACTACCATATCTGCAGGCCCCATCCGGCGGCCCATTGGTACAACATGCCCTGCCTGCAATGCTTGAATTATACCACCGGGGCAAAATAACACTTGAACAAATTGCCGAAAAAATGGCGCATAACGTAGCCACCTGTTTTCAAATTGAAACCCGCGGCTTTATCCGCGAAGGTTATTACGCCGACCTTGTGCTGGTTAACCTAAACCAACCGTGGACGGTTGATAAAGAAAACATCCTGTACAAATGCAAATGGAGCCCGTTTGAGGGTGCTACTTTTAAATCAAAAATTGCCTGCACCATCGTATCAGGCAATGTTGTGTGGGAGGGTGATAAGTTGATTGAAGGGAAGACAGGGAAGCGATTGGGTTTTGTGCGATAATTCATTTTATAGCGATGGGTTTGAAACCCATCGCTATAAAGGGAACGCCATTATTTCACCGCCAAATATATCTTCACCTCAGTTTCTTCAAAGCTTTTAGCCCCGGCAACGTAAAGATCATAATCGGCAGTATAGGCCCTTTCAATCCCACTGTTCCAAATCTCCACCCAGGCCTTGTGCACTTTTTCAGGAAATTTACCTTCCAAATCATACACCTTGTATTTACCTGCCGGGATGGTCAACCCTCTAAACCCTTCGGATATATTGTCCAGTGAGTTTACCTTACAGCCAATTAAGGTTGTATAAGCGCCGGTATAATCTGTTTCATAATCCGTGTAAACGCAATAAGTATCAGTTGATATCTTCCCTTCTATTTTACTTAACAAATTGCCGTTCATGACACGCCCCCACAATTCACCAATATCCTTTTGCGATTGTCCGTTCTGGTTTGTTGTGCGTACCGTTATGCCCGCAAGATAAAACTCCGGTTGTTCAATTGTTTGTGTTTTGACTATCATAACTTGGTTATATCGCGATATAAAATGCTTTTACCCCGTTTGCTATATAAATCTATTAACAAACAATTCACATCTATTTTAGTGCAGATTTAAAAGGCCGTTCTGTTTTTATCCATAAAATTTCAGGATAGTTCATGCCCTCTTGCTGCGCCGATGGGTGCTTTATTTTTGTAAGCTTGCCCTCCGTCATCAACTTTTTATACAAAATATCCCAGCCAGGGATAACCTCATCCTCCGGTGTCCAGTGTACATAAGCCCCTTCATTACACCAATCCGGTAATTTACGCATGGCGGATTTATGAGGGTCATTGTTCCTGAAATATTTCATCGCCTGGTCCGACTCCCATAAGGTCACCGTCCAGAAAGTTAGCCCTTTGTCGATCAGTTCTTTGCCTGATATAAAACCAGCGATCTTTTTAATTGACTTAATGGACGCTTCAT
>JABDCF010000110.1 GCA_013288235.1 Bacteroidota bacterium
GGCGAATTATAATAACACTGTTACGTTGTGGTTAGTTAATTAGAGGCTGGAGATTAGAGATTAGTTGGGCGTATTAAAATATTGCAAAGCTTTTTTCACTAACCTCTAATTAACTACCCTTTAACCTCTATTTCTGGTGCATATTAAAAGACAGGCCTGCCGCCAGGCCAACGGTTACATACGCGTAGCTGTCGTTAAAAAAGATATTATATTCATCCTGCCCCCGGTAACCTGCACCAATTAAAAACGACACATTTTGCATAAACGGGAACTGGTAGTAGTATTTAAGGTACAGATTTAGTCGTTTTCTAACATCTAAAGTGCTGTAATTATATATTTTATCAGCAACATAAGTAAATTGAAAATCAAAGCGCTGCCAGTTTTGAAATACCTTTTTATCATTATCTACAGGGTCGGGTACCTGGTGGGCTATGCTGTAAAGCCAGTCGCCATTAATACGTACAAACCCGTATCTTCCGCGCAATGCTGGTATATAACCCAGGCCGACCAGGTAGCCATCAAGTTCTAAACCCAGCGCGTCATACCTGTTAATAATAAGGCCAGGTTTGTCCGTGCGTTTACCTGTGTGATAGGTAACAGTATAAAAATTTGTGGTGAATTTCCCGCTATCTGTATTAATAGTGCCGTTGGGGTTAAGTGTAGGCCCTTCGGTACCATTTGAGTGGTGCGTAAAGGATATTGAAAAAAAATGAGGGCTATAGTAATCGTTATTGGTACGAAAATACAATGTGCCCCCGGGCATATAGCTTGGCGATTTTACAGGGTCGCCGTGGGAGGCAAACAAACGAAGGTTTACCCTTGCGTTGGCAACAAAAAAAGAAGGGCAATTTTGGCGTATTTAATAATATAAAATTTGGGGAGAGGTCGGCAACTAAAAGGGTAGCATTAGGATCAAAAAACTCGTTGCCAGCAAATGATGTTCTTAAATTTTGCTCAAAAATTGCGTTAAACTCCCGGTTTGTGTACCGCCGTTCGTGTACCTTGCCAGTATCTCTTTTTAATGCGGAATCGGGATTTAACTTACGGGCGTATGCAAACAGGTTACCCGTAAAATTTAAATAAAAAATACCGGGCAGGATGAGTGGCAGAAATCTTTTATAAACATGCATGCGCCTCAACAGAGTTTAATTTCTGATGTAAACACACTCATGCATAAATTGTTGTAGCAACCCGGGCGGTTTGCATTTAAGATGCTGCTTGTACTCCTCTTTCTAACTATGCTTTTCCAAACTTGCGCGGGGCAAATTCAACATTAAACTTTATTATAATGTTTTAATTCCTTATCAGTAAGGAACATGTAACGGTCTTTTACACATTTGGCACAGAAATACCTCCTTACAGGCAGAAAAAAAAGCAGATTTCGGCCAATCCAATTTCTCTTCTTTTCGTAATGTAATGGAGCCGAACATTTATAACATCTTAGTATTTCTTTTGCCATGCAATAAAATTTAGCGTACTAAAAAATCGAGCGCACTAAAGTACTACACTGTCAGGCAAATACAATAAAAAGTAATTAAAGTTTTACAAAAAACCTGCGTTATTACCGCTTTTTAGCCATCCGGGGTAATTTATGTAATTATGATGGCATAAATTATAATGGTTTATGAATTTATAGCTGTAAATAAGCTTAAATTTTCTGTTGGTTTTAAAACAATTTGTCATTATTTCTTTTATATTTGATAAGCCAATTCACCATTTGACAACCAGGGCGTCATGAAACCGTCGATGAGCATCTGAATATTGCTCATAATAGCTTCATCGCCATTAAAGAACAGTTTACCCAATGAAAAAAGTTGCTAACATCCTTGCCCGTAAAGGGGGTAGTGTTGTAGCCATTGATGGCAGCACCACTGTTTTAGATGCGCTGAAGCTGATGTCTGATAAAAATATTGGCTCGGTAGTCATTACCGAAGATGGCCAGTATGCAGGCTTGCTTACCGAGCGCGATTACGCCCGAAAGGTAATATTACAAGGGAAGTCTTCACTTGAAACGCAGGTAAGGGAGATAATGAGTACACACTTCCCCCACATGATCCCTGAAAACTCTGTTGAAACCTGTATGCATGTAATGAGTGAAAACAATATCCGCTATCTCCCAATATTCAAAAATGATAATTTATGCGGCATTGTCTCCATCAGCGACATAGTGACTGAAACCATCCTATCGCACGAGGAAACCATTGAGCAGTTGAAGAGTTACATACAGTCCTGAAGGATTTCGGATTTTCGATTTCGGATTTGGGAATGAATAAATTTGATTTTCAAGTCGATCTATAACTGATCTTCTATCCTTCATTAGCGACAAAAAATACAAATACCGGGTTGTCAATATCTTTATTAAAACGCTAAACCAATAACGATTAACATCCCTATCAATAATCATTTTTTATACCCTAATATCGTAAACAATATATTGATACAGCGCTTAACTTAAGGTTTCAAAAACCGGCAATACCGTATTTTTACGGTATCAAATAACGTATTTATACTGTGCTATTTATTTGCATCCATAACTACTTTTATGCAACTAAACACGAGTAATTTTTTAGCCGCTGATAAAATATCCGCTGGTAAAACTTAAACCTGGTACTCCGGAGAAGAGATAAAAAACCTTTCCGGGATATCCTGAAAACAAATTCTATTAAAAACAAAAACCATGGCAAAGCAACAAAAACAAATCCCAATTAAAGGCAGCCGCCGTTTTGAAATTCCTGACGCAAAACGTATTGGCAGCTCGGATCCGGCCCAAAAAATCAAAGTCAGCATTTATGCGCGGCGTAACCCCAACCCATCAGCCGGGGTGCTTTCTAAAATTGACCAGCTATCAACCGCATTACCTAAAAACCGGCAATACCTTAGTAATAAGGAGTTCGATGAGGTATATGGCGCTGATCCTAAGGAGATAAACGCGATCGTATCGTGGGCCAAAAAAAATAACCTTTCGGTTAATGAAAGCAACATTTCGGAAAAACGTGTTTTGGTGGAAGGGACAATTAAAGATATTGGTAATGCCTTTAATGTTGAGTTCAGCGAATATGAGCACCATAGTTTAGGCCGTTACCGTGGCCGCACCGGGCAGGTTTATATACCCGAAGATCTATATGGAATTATTGAAGGTGTTTTTGGGCTTGATACCCGTCCTATCGGCCATTCGCGCTGCAAACGCGGGCGCGGTTCTGCCCCGTGGGATGAGTTTGTTGCTACCGGCATTGCAGACAAGAAAAAAGCTCCATCAACCCCAACCAACAAATGGCCGGGTACATTTTTCCCGCCGCAAGTGGCCGGTTTATATAATTACCCCACCGGCACTGATGGCACAGGGCAAAATGTGGCCATATTTGCCTTTAACGGTGATGGGCCCGGTGGCCAGGGAGGCTACAAACTTAGCGCCCTGCAAACTTACTTTGAAAAAGTTTTAGGGCAAAAAACCCCTGAAATTACTGATGTGGTTATACAGGGGCCTGGTAATGATCCCGGGCCGGATACACAGGCATCATCAAACAATGGTGACAGTACCGGCGAAGTGATGCTGGATATGTGCGTGGTGGGCTCGGCGGCGCCCGGGGCTAAAATATTTATGTATTTTACCGAATTTAACAGCCAGGGCTGGGTAGATGCGCTGCACAACGCCATAGCAGGTACCAACAATATATCCGTTATATCCATTAGTTATGGCAACCCTGAACAGGACCCTCAAAGTGCATGGACATCAATGGCACTGAATGTGGTGAACCAGGCATTGGAAGCTTCGAACGCAAAAGGTATAACCATCTGTTGCGCATCAGGCGATAGCGGATCGAATGACGGCTCACAAAATATGCCCGAGGTTGATTTCCCTGCATCGAGCCCTTTTGTACTGGGTGTTGGCGGGACAAAAGTTGTTGCTTCGGCAAACCTTAGCACAATTACCAGCGAAACAGTTTGGAATGAAATGTTCAGGCAGGGCGGCGCTGGCGGCGGTGGTATAAGCGCTATTTTCAGCAAACCGGTATATCAAAATACGGCAAATGTGCCGCCTTCTGCCAATCCGTCGCACGGCATAGGCCGCGGTGTTCCTGATGTTGCAGCGCTGGCTGACCCGTACACCGGTGTTGTAATTATGAACGTTAACGGGAAAAGCCTTGAGCCTATTGGCGGCACCAGCGCTGCAGCTCCATTATGGGCATCGCTTATTTTGCGCCTTAACCAGGCGCTTAACGCACCATGTGGCTTTCTCAATACCTTGCTGTACACCAAATTTGCAACAAATGTGCTCAATGATATCACAGTGGGGAATAATGGCGCTTACAGCGCCGGCCCGGGATGGGATGCATGTACAGGCCTTGGAAGCCCTGATGGAGAAAAACTGCTTGATGCATTAAAATAAGATTAATTATTCTAAAGTCCTGTACCGGCAAGTCCGGTGCAGGGCTGCTTACCGGGCGCAATACGCCTGACAATTAAGCACAGGCTTTTTTAAATTATAAGGTCGTTCCAAAACAAAATTAGAAGTCTTAAATCCAAAAAGCCTGCCAACTTTAGAGGTCGGCAAGGCTTAGTAAACAAAAGGGTAACTATTAACCGCTTACTGTTTTAAATCGGAAATATCTATCTGGTAAACATTATTCAACCCGTTTTTAGTTGAATGAAAAACATCAAGAATAGCTTTGGTACCTATTTTCCCGTCTTTATAGGTTGGCCTACTCGTGGTTTCCCTGAAAGATGAAAAATATAATGTTTTATTATCCCTTGACAAACCGGGCGAGCCTTCGTTACCTTTCGTGTTTATTTTGTTTCCCATGTTTACAGGATCACTCCAGGCACCACCACTATTAAAAGCAACCCAAAGGTCTAAGCCACCGCCCCCCGGTTGATTAGCCAGGAAGATTATAAAATGTTCATCATTTGCAACCACAGGGTCAAGCGCCCTAACTTGTTTGCCATTAAATAAGAGCATTACAGGTGGTTGATAGCTTCCATTTTTAAATTCGCACATATAAATATGTGAGCCCTGCTGGGTGCTGTCAGACGAAGAGAAATAGGCATTTCCGTTAGCCGCAAAGAAATAATGCGATGGCTGTAGTCCTCCTGTCAATGGGAAATTAACCAAAACAGGCGCCGAAACAATTTTGCTCCCGTTAAGCTCCACATAATAAAAATGATAGTCGTAATCCTTGTATGGTTTTCCATCAAGCGGCCTGTCTGATCCAAAATACAGGCGTTTTCCATCAGCAGATACAAGCGGATCGGTGTCCCTATAAATTCCTGTAAAATTTACCGCCTCCGGGCTTGTCCACCCTGATGCTTTTTTCTCTGAGTAGAAAATAGCACTATAACCCCAATTAATTGTAGCCTTGGAAAAGTACATCGTAGTGCCTTCAGGCGTAAACGTGGGCCTGAAATCAACATCACCGGTAGATAATTCTGAAGCGATCCTGGCTGAATCCCGTAACTGAATTGTTGGCGAAGCTTGCGCGTAACTGGCAGCGTACGCAATAACCAAGCAGCATGTAATAAATATTTTTTTCATTTATTTTTTTTGCAAATGAAAAAAACAGGCAACGGTTGGCGAAATTTATTCAACCAATTGCAGTATTTATTTAGCGGCTTACCTTACTTCCCGTATTAATTAAAGATTCAGGTTATATTTTTTTTAATAAAAAAGCCCTGCATAAAATACAAGGCCTCATTTGGTTCTATATGATCAGTTACGACATTTTCAACTTTTTCTGTATATCAGCAACATAGCCTTTAAATTTTTTATCAGTATCGATAAGATCTTCAACGGTCTGGCAGGCGTAAATCACTGTAGAGTGGTCGCGGCCGCCAAAAAAGTGGCCTATTGATTTCAGGCTGCTTTTGGTGTGGGCTTTGGCAAGGTACATTGAAATTTGCCTGGCCTGCACAATTTCGCGTTTGCGGGTTTGTGATTTTACCATCTCGATAGGTACTTCAAAATACTCGCAAACGAGGTTCTGTATGTACTCCATCGAAATTTCTTTTGACGAATTTTTTACAAAATTCTTTAACATCTGCTTGGCCAGGTTCAAATCTATCTCCTTACGGTTTAAGGTTGATTGCGCCAGCAGTGAAACCATTGCGCCTTCCAGTTCACGTACGTTATTGTCTATGTTGTGGGCAACATATTCAATTACATCGTTTGATAGTTCAATACCGTCCTGGTAGGTTTTGTTTTTTAGGATGGCCATGCGTGTTTCCAGGTCGGGGATCTGCAAATCGGCAGAAAGGCCCCATTTAAACCGTGAAAGCAGGCGTTCCTCTAAACCAGCCAAGTCTTTAGGCGCTTTATCAGATGTGATAATTACCTGCTTGCCCGATTGATGGAGATGGTTAAAAATATGGAAAAAGAAATCCTGTGTTTTTTCTTTACCGGCAAAATTATGTACATCATCCATTATCAGTACATCAATGGCCTGGTAAAAATTCACAAAGTCGTTAATGTTGTTGTGCTTTAATGCATCAACAAATTGCTGGGTAAATTTCTCGCACGATACATACAATACCAGCTTATCCGGTAATGTTTGCTTTATTTCGTTCCCGATGGCCTGCGCCAGGTGGGTTTTGCCAAGTCCTACGCCGCCGTATATCATCAGCGGGTTAAAAGAAGTGCCGCCTGGTTTTGCCGCTACGGCATAACCGGCCGAGCGCGCCAACCGATTGCAATCACCTTCAACGAAATTGCTGAAGGTATAATTCCGGTTAAGCTGCGGATCTACATTCAGTTTTTTTAACCCCGGTATTACAAAGGGATTTTTTATGTCCTTATTTATAGAGATCGGTATTGGCATAGACTGATTTTTTGCTTCGGCACCGTTCCCGTTCGATGGTATATTGGTGGTATATGGTTTACTGGATGATGACTGTTCAACAACTATATTATACTCTAAACGCCCGTCATCCCCTAATTGTTTTTTTATAGTTTTACGGAGCAAACCAACATAGTGCTCTTCAAGCCATTCATAAAAAAACAAACTCGGAACTTGTATCGTTAAAACGCTCCCTTCCATTCTTAAAGCTTTTATCGGCTCGAACCAGGTTTTAAAACTTTGGGCCGGTATGTTATCTTTAATAATTTGCAGGCAACTATTCCAAACGTTAGTACAAGTTTTTTCCATATGAATTTTTTTAAAATATTGATTTCCAACTCCCCAGCGAACAATCCTTTGGCCTGTTTCGGAACATCGAATATTCTAAAAAAAAGCGGATAAAAAAATTAAATTTTAACTTTTTGTTGAAATAAATTTATGTAATAATAAAGCCATTTATAATGCTTATTTCAAATAAAATATTATATTACGCGCTATAGAAATCTATTATTTTTAGCATTTTTAACTATTTAAACATTTTTTTAATTATTTATATATTTTTGTCGCAACAGGCTTTCGTTTTCCCTTTAAAGCAACTGCATCCCCTACCCAAAGTTAAGCACGGCAAATTACTTGCCAGCAGGTATGTTGATAAAAGCAGTTAGCATTTATAAAAAATTTACCAGGGGAAATATCACCAATTTTGCAGGTAGATATTATAGAATATTATTATTTGTAAGCGCTATTAATATTCTCCAAAAACTGCGCGTAAAATATCCGCAATTTCTCCTAAGGTGGCGTAACTTTCAACGGCGCTTAATATATAAGGCATTAAATTTTGTGTGCTTTTGGCTGCACTGCCCAGTTGCTCTATCGTTTCGTTAACTTTATCGTTGTCCCTTGATTTTTTCAAGGCCGCAATTTTTTCTGCTTGTTTTTTTCGGATGGAATCATCCACCCTGAAAACATTTATGGCGGCCGCGTCAGGTTCGGTGAACCGGTTTACGCCTACCAATATCTTTTCGCCGCTTTCTATCTCGTTTTGATACTGGTAGGCCGAGGCTGCTATCTCCTGCTGTATATAATCCTGTTCGATCGCTTTCACCGAGCCCCCCATGGCTTCAATTTTATCAATGTACTCCTGCGCTGCTTTTTCAAGCTCATCGGTCAATGCTTCAATAAAATACGATCCCGCCAAAGGGTCAACGGTATCGGTAACACCACTTTCATAGGCAATGATCTGCTGTGTGCGCAGTGCTATTTTTGCTGCAGCTTCAGTCGGCAAGGAGATGGCCTCATCATACCCGTTGGTATGTAATGATTGTGTTCCGCCAAGCACCGCCGCCAACGCCTGGTTACTTACGCGAACAATATTGTTCATTGGCTGCTGTGCGGTTAAGGTAGATCCACCGGTTTGGGTATGGAAACGGAGTTTCTGTGCCCCTGGATCGGTCGCACCCAGCTCTTTTGTAATATACGCCCACATGCGCCGCGCAGCCCTGAACTTGGCTATCTCTTCAAAAAAGTTATTATGGCAATTGAAAAAGAAGGACAACCTTTTACCAAAAACATTGATATCGAGCCCTTTTTCCTGCGCCGCTTTTAGATAAGCTTTGCCGTTTGCCAGCGTAAAGGCAAGTTCCTGTACTGCGGTTGAACCTGCCTCGCGGATATGGTAGCCTGATATGGATATAGTGTTCCATTTTGGCACCTCTTTGCTGCAATATTCAAACACATCGGTGATCAGCCGCATGGATGCTGATGGCGGGTATATATATGTACCGCGCGCAGCATACTCTTTTAATATGTCATTCTGTACAGTTCCCGATAATTGTTTAAGGTCGGCGCCTTGTTTTTTTGCTAACGCGATATACATGGCTAACAATATAGGTGCCGTGGCATTAATTGTCATGGAGGTGGTGATGTTTTTCAGCTCAATACCGTCAAACAAAATTTCAATATCCTGTAAAGAGTCTATAGCCACGCCAACTTTGCCAACTTCGCCCTCGGCAAGTTCATGGTCCGAGTCGTAACCTATTTGCGTAGGCAAATCAAAGGCAACTGAAAGGCCCATTGTTCCCTGGCTTAGTAAGTAATGGTAACGTTTGTTTGATTCTTCGGCAGTTGAAAACCCGGCGTACTGGCGCATGGTCCAGGGTTTGCCGCGATACATATCTTTTTGTATACCCCGCGTAAACGGAAACTCGCCCGGCAGCTCATTCATAGCCGATGGCTTGCAATAAACTTCCTTAATTTCAATACCAGAGGTGGTTGTAAATTTTTTATCGGGCATGATGTTTAATTTGAAAATGTGTCAATTTGAAAATTTGAAAATTCGCTAATTTGAAAATGATTAACTAAACGGACTGATAACGATGGCGCTTCATACTTACTTGTTCTTAATTTTTTAAACTGCCCCCATCTTCAAATTTTCAAATTACCAAATCTTCAAATTATTTTGTTTTCAAATTAAAACAATTCCTCCAAATCTTTCCGCAGCATATTGGCGCCAAGCTCATAGGGGTTATCTTCCAGTTGAGTTAAATGACCAAGTATAGCTTTACTAAGGTCAAGCCCTGTGGCAGTTTCGGGTAACGACCGCACCGCATTGTTTACAATGCCAAGCGTATCCTCTTTAATATGCTTTACAACGCCCCAGCCCCTGCTGCTTACATAAATTTGCTGTGTAATATTATGCTGAAACTCATTTCGGATATCTTCCACTATTAAACTGTATAATTCATGTGCGCTATAGGACGTAGCATTCATGCGGATAAGCATATTTGACGGATTAACCCGCTCGATAAATAAAACCAAACGCTCATACGCCTGTAAACGCAGGGGCAGCGTTTGGTTACTTAGGGTCTTCCTGAACTCAAGCAATTGTATTTTTTCATCGCGGTCAAGGTATGGTTTTATGAGGTAAAAGGCTATCCAGACCACTCCAAGGCCCGCTATGGTGTATTTTATAATGTCCAATAAATAAGGAAAAAAATTCATCTGCTGAATGTTAAATTGAGGTCATAAATAAACAGGTTGCGACAAAAATCCGCATTTTACCTTATATTTGTGTAGTTAAATAAAAATAAGATGAGTACCGCTGTTGAAACCGCACCAGGCCCTGTTACCTTTACAATAGGCGCCGTAAAAGAATTGTTAAAATTAAAGGACCAGCAAGAGTTGGGTGATGATTTTGGCCTGCGCGTAGGCGTAGAAGGTGGCGGCTGCTCTGGCATGACCTATGTTTTAGGTTTCGACCAGAAAAAAGACGGCGACCAGGAATATATTATTGATGGGATAAAAGTGTATATGCATAAGGCACATGGTTTATACCTTGTTGGCATGCAAATAGATTTCCAGGATGGGTTAAATGCTCGCGGGTTCACGTTTAATAACCCGAATGCTGCAAGTACCTGCGGTTGCGGTACTTCTTTTGCGGTTTAACTAACGTTGACAAACTTTGTAAACTTCTAAGTAAAATGAGACAGGTAACCGTTTATACAACAGACAAGGACTATAGCCACTTTGTGCAATTGGCTAAAAATCTTCACTATGTAAAAAAGGTAGAAACGGACGAAGACTCAACGAAAGAAAATATTGTTAATAATATAAAGAAGGGATTTGAGGAAATGCAGTTGATTAAAAAGGGTGAATTAAAAACCACCTCTTTAAACGATTTTCTCAATGAGTTATAAAATTGAGCTTACCGATAACTTTAAAAAGGAAGCTAAAAAACTAATCAAAAAATATGCATCGCTCCGTACAGAACTTGCACAACTTGGCAAGGAACTTGCGGAAAACCCTAATATAGGTACCCACCTTGGCAATGATGTGTATAAAATACGCCTCGCTATCGCATCCAAAAATAAAGGAAAATCGGGTGGTGCAAGGATAATTTCATTTGTGAAAATTATTAATGAAACTGTTTACCTTTTATAGATATACAACAAAGGTAACAAAGACGACATTTCAGACAAAGAAAGCGAAGAACTTCTTAAAGATTATTTGTAATAAAAGGTCGCGTCTGTCATAAAAGGCGAAGGGCAAAAGGTCTTATCGGTAGCTTTTATGAAACCTTTCGTCTTTTACCTTTCACCTTTGTCCTACTTAGATTTTCGGATATAAATATTACCGTTCATGTTTTTCATCATGATCTCGGGGCCGCCACCATCAATTTTGCCGTATACCCAATCTTCTATCTTTAAACTCACCATTCCCGAGCTGCTGTTGCGTGTAACATTGGGTTTATGCTGTTCCGTAACTACATCAAAGTCAGTATAAATATCGCCCCTGTCTGATTTTAACTTGACGTCGGCCTTTAATCCCGCAGGGAAAGTAACATCTACATTGCCGTTGAGCGTTGAAAATGCCATGGGAGCTTTAGGGTCAATAGTTTTGAAGGTTACTTCTACCTTGCCATTAACCGTATTGGCCACAACTGAGCCAGATATATTGCTCAACTTAATGTAACCGTTCACATTACTGATCTCCAGTTCGCCACTAACATTGCTCACATTAATATTGCCATCATTCACTGTATGCAGCCGTAAGTTTACTTCACTTTGGGGGACTTTAATAATCAGGTCGGCTTTTTTGTTTGCATCACCGTGTACATTTACCTGGTTGTTAGATTCGTCTGCCTGGATGCTTGTACTATTTGACGACAGCCGTTTCATACCATTCACCCGATCCTCGCCGCCATGGCCCCTGCGCCCTTCGCCGGCCTGCACATCTATTATTATATCCTTACCTTCATAAGCAGTTACAGTGATAGAACCGTTAAGCAAGCCTACATCCAGTTTAAATGCCTTCCCCGGCTGGCTTAAGGGCACAACTAATTGTTGTGTTTTTTCACCATCCTGCGCAAGCAGGCGGCCGGTTAACAGCATTGTTATTATTATCGCCCCAATTATCTTTGTCGTTTTCATGTTATTTTTGTTTTTTAATATAAATATTCCCGTTCAGGGTTTCAAATTTAAAAGTTTTGCCCCCGGCGCCAATGCGTACATCGGAGGCTTTATTGAGTTTATAAACCGTAGTGCCCCCATTATTCGATTCGGTTTTGGTTACCCGGCTTGGCATTATCTCTGCATCGTCAAAATCGGTATAAAACTGGCCGTTCATACTTTTAAATTGCAGATCGGCAGCTAAAGCGGCAGGGTAGGTGATGTTCATTTCACCGTTCACGGTATAGTATGATGATTCATCAGGCGGGATGCTAAGATAGCTTACCGTTACCGGCCCGTTCACTGTATGTGCTTTTGTAGCGCCTTTTGCATTCGCAATATCGATGCTGCCATTCACATTAATTACTTTTAATGTGCCATAAACATCTTTAACCGTGATATTACCGTGGTTAACTGTAGATACATATAAACTTACGTTTGATGGCACTTTTACCGTATATTCAAGCCTGACTTCGTAATCCCTGTGATGGTAATTATCGTCATTATATCTTCCGCGATGGGGCCGGGTATCATACGGCTCGGCGGTATAGGCCATCAGGCTGTCTGATTGCTGATCAAACCCGAGTTTAAACTCCTTTTTCGCTTCATCGATGGCTTGCTGGTCATCCGCCATTATGGTTTCGTCAATATCGATGATCACTTTATCACCGGCATAGCCTTCAACCTTAATTGAACCATTAAGGTTACAAATTGCTACAGCGCCTTTTTGCATGTTGAACTGCTTGGTTATATGCTCTTTATATTCCTGGGCATGTGCTGCCATTTGGGCAAGGCATAGCCCAACTCCTGCTAAAACAGGGACTAATAACTTTTTCATAAATTGTAATTGTTAAATAAGCTGTGTTATAGTTTGCCTGATCTTATCCTTAACACCAGGGTCTAAATTCTTTTGTTTTAATAATTCTTTAAATGACCCCACCGATCTTTTTTCCTGCAATTTCAGCATCACATCTGCTATTGCTGATTGCATCAGCGGCGAATCCTGCCTGGCGATGGATTGGATTAATCCTTGCCTTACCTCCGGGTGGTTGGCCATTTGCGCCAATGCATCAAGTGTGCTTAGGCGCACGTTAACGTTATCGTCATTGTTTAATGTAGCCAATAAGGCATCTATCACTTCTTTATCTGCATGCTTTATTTCGCTGGTATAGCTTACGCCACGTATCCGCTCAGATGCTGATGGATTTTGCAGCAGGGCCAGCATCATTGTTTGTTTGAGCTCGTGTACCTGTGAGGTAAGCGCCTGCAATTCCTGCTCCTGCTTTCCGCCCTTGCCTGCGCTGAAAAACCAATAGCCGCAACCAAAACTGAAGACTACAATAGCAAGGTTATAAGCCAATGGCCATCTGCGCTGCCTTTCCCATAAGCTATTGAGCAGAACGGTAATACTTTGCCATAAACTATTTTTTTCATCAGCAACCGAATCCTTATAAGTATCCAGCATCGCCTGAAATTTTACTTTCATGTGTGCAGATGGTTCGGGCGTTTCTATTGCGCCCATCATATCCCAAACTTTCTGCATATCTGCCAGTTCTTCACGGCAGGCTCCGCAGCCATTTAAATGCTGTTCTAATTTCTCTCTCTCTGCCGGGCTTAGCTCGCCATTCATCCAGCCCGAAAACAGTTCTTCATATTGCGCACATTTCATTTTTTTACTGTTTTAGCGTTCCATTTTTTACATAAATATTTTTCAGTTCCTGCACGGCGCGGTGTACCCTTGTTTTTGCTGCGGTTTCACTAATGTCAAGTATCTGCGCTACCTCATTATACTTCAGCTCCTGGAAACGGCTCAGCGCCAATATCTCGCGGTGATCATCGCTTAACTTTTCCATCGCCTTATACAATTCGGCCTTCGCCTGTTTCTTTTCCAGTTGTTCATCTGGTGTTAAACCGCCCGAAAGCCGTTCGGCTATATCATCAACATTTTCATGGCGCACCTGTTGCTTTTTGCTTTTATAAGTATCTTTCAGCGTGTTCCGCGCTATGGAATACATCCAGTGTATAAATTCGCCTGTACCGGTAAAAGTGTGGCGGTATTTAAGCATCTTATAAAAAACCTGCTGTACCAGGTCTTCGCTGCCCTCCCGATGATAGGTCATATGAAATAAAAACCCATACAGCTGCCGGTGGTACCGCTCAAAAAGCAGCCCCATCTTGTCAAGGTCCCCGTCCTTTACCCTTAGCATTATCGCATTATCGGCCAGCGCGTTCAATCAAATGGTTGTTAACTGTTAATATGTACTGGAAACTCCCGAAAAATAAATTGGTTACAGGAAATTTAACATTTTTTTAATAAAGCCTGTAATAACCCCCAATAAATATAAACTATACCCTGCGCTGTAACAATCCACAGTGCCTTACAGTCTTATCAGGAAGTTTCGCTAATTTCAACCCATGGCCGTAAAGACTACCTACAAAGAAAATATTTCAATTGCGTTGCAGTCTATAGCCGGCAACAGGTTACGCACATCGCTAACCTCGCTTATCATTGCTATTGGTATTATGGCTTTGGTTGGGATATTAACTGCGCTCGAGGGGTTTAAAACCTCAATAAATAATGCATTTGCAGGATTGGGCGCCAATTCATTTACCATACAAAACCGTGGCTCGGACCTTAATTTCGGCAATGGTGGTCACCGCAAAGTTTATCCCTCAATAAGTTATGACCAGGCCGACAGGTTTAAAAAGAAATTTAACCTGCCAGTGCTTACCTCAGTAAACCTACAAGTTTCGGGCACGGCCGTTGCAAAATATGGCAGTAAAAAAACCAACCCTAATTT
>JABDCF010000111.1 GCA_013288235.1 Bacteroidota bacterium
TCGATTTCAATCCCTCAGTGCCGCAAACGGGTACGGGGGACAAACCCGCGCCCGACCGGTATATGGATTCGCTTGAAAATGCCAACCTGCTGGCAAATAATTTCGCGTTCACAGCTTCCGATATCTTATCCGGCAACGTGGGCTATGTAAAATTTACCGGGTTTATGCCCGTTAGCCCGGCCGCCAAAGAAACCATTACGGCAGCCTTTCGCTTTGTACAGCACACCCAGGCGCTGATCATCGACCTGCGCGAAAACCATGGCGGCAACGAGGCCATGATCACACAGATAGAAAGTTATTTCTTTCCGGAAAAGACACGGATGAATGACATCATCACGCCCAGCAAACGCGACACCGCCAAAGGCTGGACTGACCCAACAGCTACCGGCGGGCTTGTGCTGCGAATGCCGGTTTTTATATTAACCAGCACTAATACGTTTTCGGCGGGCGAAAATTTTGCTTACGCCATGCAGGCCGCAAAAAGGGCCATTGTAGCCGGAGAAAAAACTGCCGGCGGCTCCCACTCTGCCGACCGGTTCTTTTTGGGCCATGGCTTCATGGCGGGTATCCCCAATGCCTATACGTATAATATCCATACCGGTACCGAATGGGAAGGGGTTGGGGTTATTCCGGACATTGCGCTTAAAGCGGATACATCACTGGACGCGATCACTTCCATCATATTCCCCGATTCATGGATCGCCAAACAGCGTAAAGCTGTGGACAAACCGGTTGACCCCGCAGCTGTGCAAGCCTGGCTGGGCGCTTACGAGAGCGGGATAAAGATTTATGTAAAAGATGGCGCCTTATACTGCGATAATGCGCAAAGAGGAAACCGCACAATTAAATTGCTTTATATCTCGCCCGGGTATTACCAATTCGATGAAAACATACAAGTTAATTCGGTCAGCAACAAGGGGCTGCGCCAGCCCTCCAGCTTTACTTTGGCAATGGCCTCACTATGTTTAGAAAGAAGGTATAGTAGGCCGCATGCTAAGTTAGCCAACATGCGGGGTGAAATTATATAGACCACGGATCAATAATCTCTAAGCCATCCAATTTTTTAAAATCGCTCGTATTTCGCGTAATAAGTGGATAATCTAAAACTATCGCCGTCGCGGCGATAATTGCGTCCGGGGTTTTTATCTTATTTTTCTTTCTTATTGCAATAGTTGTTTTCACAACATCATCATTAAGTGGAATTATCAAGGATGAATCGATGAATTCGTTCAGAAAGGTTTCAATTTCAGGAGGATTATTGAAACCTAACACCTCGATTTGCGTCATGATAGAAATTATCGGCGTTTCATTGATCACGCCATTCATGAATGACATTGCATTCCGTGGAAGTTGGCCGCTCAAATAATCAATAACCGCGTTGCTGTCTATTACATATCCCATTCGTCGCGGCCCTGCTTAATGTGATCCTGTAATTTCTTGGCTGCATCCAGGGGTAATTTGCCGGCAAACCTGTCTGATAGTTTTTGCGAAGAAGCGCTTTCCTTTTTTAAAACTTTAATCAAATGCAATTTTTCCAATTCATTTAACAAACTATATGCATTTTGATTAGTAACCTGTATAGTTAAAGTTTCCATAACGTTAATCTTATTCAAAATTAATCAATTAATTCTGTTAATGCTATGATTGTTTAATTATGTATAGCGTCATGACAATTTTCACAGACTGACACCAGCCAGTCTCCGCCCTTGTTGATCTTCCGAACACCTATAATGACAAAACCAACAGAGGCCACGCGGCACAGTACGCCACCGTACAGTGCCGCGCGGCATTCGCACCAGGTTGTACTATCATACCAAATTCTAATTCATATCTGCCAGCGGCTCGTTAAGCATTGATGGCCGATGATATTTACGGCACTTTCGTGATGTAATTATTAAATTTAAAAACATTATGAAAAGATTTTTATCAGTATTGCAGCCATTGATTATGGGCGGCGGCTTTTTACTATTTTTTATTTTATTTGCCCACATATGGCAAACAAATCCGGTGTTATCCTTTATCAGGCCACACCCCATTTATTTTATGGGTATTGTTTTATTGGTAGTGATTATTGTGGTTGTTCTCTTCGGTCTTACGGGCCTTAAAAAGCTGCGGTCATTACCGGAAAAAGAGAGAAAGGCTTTTATTTTAAAATCGAAAAAAAAAGTACGAAAAAAATTCCGGTTTACATTACTGGCCCTTGGTGCCTTGATAGCTATAATGGTATTTTATTTATTTTTCATACGTGAAAGTTCATTCCCGGTATGGCTAAAAATGGACTTTCCTTATATCATAACCATTCCCTTTTTAATAGCATTATCTGTCAATAATTATATTGTCGATATAAGCGACGAACGGAAATTACAACAATCCATACAGGAAAAGGAAAGTGTTACTTTAAAACTAATGGCAATCCGTTCGCAATTAAACCCGCATTTTATGTTTAATGCCCTAACTTCTATACAGGGCCTGATGAATAAGAACGATATTCCTGCCGCCAATCATTACCTTGCATTATTTGCCAATCTTACCCGAAAAGTATTGAATACCGGCGACCAGGATTTGATTAGCCTGGAAGATGAGTTGAAAATACAGGAAGATTACCTGCAAATGGAGCAACTTCGTTTTGGTTTTCAGTACGAGGTTAAGGTGGGCGAAGATATCAACATTGCCAACACCGAAATACCGGCAATGCTGTTGCAGCCTTTTGTCGAAAACGCGGTAAAGCATGGTGTGGCCACGCTGCAGCAAAATGGGAGCATACAAGTGCAGGTTAATAAACAGGGCAATAACCTGGTATTATCATTAACAGATAACGGTAAGGGGTTTGACAAAAGGTCAGTTCCGCAACAAAAGGGTTCGCTGGGATTAAAATTAAGTGAAGAGCGTATTGCACTTTTAAACCAGGTATATCCTGATCAACCCGCTATTTTAAGTATCGGTTCAAAACAAACCGGCACTACAATAACTATAACGCTCACTAATTTATTCTTATAAATAACAGCTAATGGATATCCGAAGTATAATTATTGACGACGAACCCAACAATATCGAAAATCTGCGGCTATTATTAAATCAGTACTGTCCTGAAATTAGTATTGCCGCAACTGCAATAAATGCAGATAACGGGATTGAGGTTATAAACGCTTTCAAGCCCGACCTGATTTTTTTAGATATACAAATGCCCGGGAAATCGGGATTCGACCTGCTCAAAGCATTTAACAGCATAAATTTCGAGATAATTTTTATTACCGCTTATGATCAGTATGGCATACAGGCCATTAAATTTTCGGCCCTGGATTACTTGCTGAAACCTATAAATATTAACGAGTTGAAATTGGCCGTTGAAAAAGCCCGGCAGAAAATAATCGCGAAGCAAAAAGACCACAACATCATAAACCTGCTGGAGTACATCAAAGCAGGAAATAAGGAAATCCCCAAAATAGCCCTGCCCACCCTGCAAGAGATCATGTATGTACGCGTGGATAATATTATCCGTTGCGAAGCTTCAAACAATTACACCCTGTTTTACCTGCAAAACGGCGAAAAAGTACTGGTTTGTAAAACATTAAAGGAATTTGCCGAACTGTTAACCCCCCATAATTTTGTCCGGACACATCAGTCGCACCTGGTTAATTTACATTTTGTAAAAAGTTTTTTAAGAGAAGACGGTGGCACATTGCTTTTAACCGACCAGGCCAAAGTGCCCATTTCAAGGCAAAACCGGGATATGGTTAAAGAAAAATTAAATAGTACGCTTTAACAAATACTGCATTTTATCCTCGCAGGGTCTGAAAGGACCCTGCGCCGAGTGCCTGTGTGGAGAGAGAAACCAGTTAATAGGTAAGGGACTTAGCTGTTAAAGTACATCCAAATGGTTAGCCGGTTACTTGACAACGGCGCACGAGTATTTCCAACGCACCGCCCGGCCCGGATACTCGCACGAGGTTAGGGGTGTTTGCGAAAGAAGACTACTTAAGTAAATTCATATTCCGGAGCGTACCATCCCAATCGCCAGCCCACGATAAAGGAATTGGCCCTTCATAAAAATCTTTATAGAAGTGTATCCAATCCCATGCAGCATTTCCGTCTTTAAGCTTTAGCTCCGGAATCCAAACGTTACTTTCTTTGTCCAAATACATTATCCATTTACCATCTTTTTTGCAGTCGATATAGCATTGTCCATAGTAAGCAATTACTGATGGAAACAACTTGTCTAAAAGATCATAGTTTGCCTTGTTCCATTTAAGAACTTCGTCCACTAAGTCAATTCCTGCACTGTTAAAAGAAAGTTGTTCTTTGTCAATATTCAGCAAAGTTGGTAAACTGTCAATAAGCCGGCTAACATATTCAGGAAATCTTTGCCCATATTTATCCGAAATTTTTTGATAAAAATGTTCTGAGGTAACACCTTTATTGCTAAACTCTTCATATTTGTGTTGTGCATTTTTAACTTGTTGCAGGCTTTGGTAAATACGAAGGCTTAATATTGCCATTTTATCGCCGGCTCCATTTTTTTGATTTATTTCGTCGATAAGAATATAATAACCGTTTTCGGATTTGTATAAGTTGCCATAGAAGTTAGAAACATAAATTTTTTGTTCGACAAGCGTAAGCTTGTGATTTTTGATTAAATCCTTCAAATATTTGGGATAAATTAGATAATAGTTCATTTCATAATCCGGCAGTGCATCACCGGATGCTAATTTCTTCATTAAATATTCATCGTCCTCCGAACCATAAACTTGTTCTGCTATTGTGCTGTTATCAGAGGAAAGTGTTTTTAAGTCCGGGTAAATGGCTGCGTTTTTTGCGTTTTTGGATTTGTCAAGAAATAGAATTTGTCCTGTGCTCAATTCGTAAACTTCAAAGTCGAAATATTCAGGCATGTCACTTTTCAAGTTAGTCAACCTGTTTGGCTTTTCGTTTCGTACAATACTGTCGCCAGCTTCAAAGTTTAATTCAATTTTATAGGATATATTCTTTTTAAGAAAGTCAACTGTGTTTTTTACAAACCTGATTCTGTCTAACTTCCTGAAGTCGTTCACGTTGTCGATAAGCATGGCTTGTTTGTCATAAAACTCAATTAGAACTTTCCCGTCAGAAAGAAGAAATGATCTTGCTGTCCACTTTTTGCGAAGGAGATCGGCTCGACGGCCATTGAATTGTGTTAATAGCTTAACCTTTAGCGTACTGTCTAAAAGGGTAGCCTGGATCTTTGATTTATCTAAAGTTGTGATGTCCAACTTTTGTGAGTAGGCGTTAAAAGTTGCCAATATGAATATGATTAATAGTGATTGTCGCATTGTGGGGCCTGGTCCAAAACAGCTGCTAACGTCCATGTATCGTTGGGGAAGCAAACTATGCCTTTTTGCCCCTTCTAAAAATAATAATTATTTACATCATTCAAAGAACATCCAAATGACTGATGGGCTACCTGTCAGCGGCGCACGATGTACGCCACCGCACAGTGCAACGCTGCATACTCCTTGTCTGGCGGGAATGCTCCCGCAAGCAATTTTAGCTGCCGTCCCGGTTCATCGGGATGGCCCGCATGCTAAGTAGCCACTACGCTTGTTAAACCAGCGGTTAATCTATTATCACCTTCACCAGCCCCTTAATGCCGCAATAATCCCGTGCACTGCTATAAAGGTATTCGTAGTCATTCTCTACAAAACCGGCGATAACCGGGTTTTCATGCGTATAATCAATTTTTTGCTGTATCACAGGCAGGCTCCATAGTTCAATTGGATGATTATGCTGCTGCCAGAACTGGTTTTTGGAATTATTGGAATTGGCCGCACCGGCCTTCCTGAAAGCGTTCAGCATCCATTCGCGGCGGCTTTCCTGTGGGTTTTCTTCAATCAGTTTGATCAGCTTCCTTGCCGTAACCGATTTAAAACCACCGATCAAATCTTCCGGTTTTTCTGTCAGCGACCTAAAAACCAAATGCATATGACTCGGCATAATGCACCATGCAAAAATCTCCATGCCTTTTGTGTCCACGCAATGGTTAAGGTTGTCAACCAGGCAATCAAAATATACGCGCCGGACAGACACGTCTATCCAGTGAACGGTTGCAAAACTTACAAAATATAAACCTTCGGGATCGGCGAATTTGTAATTACGGCTCATGGTTAAAGGTAATATATTCTTTAAACTCAAGCAAACGGCTGGTAAATTTGCCTGGTAATTGGTTACCTGTCAAGCGGGTCACCTGTCAGCGGGCCACAAGCCGGGAGGCTTGCGGCAGCGAAAAATTGCTTGCGGGAGCAGGGGGGGGACATATTTCCTTATTCTGGCACTGTCAACGGCATACGAGTAAGCTATCAAGCAGTCGCGATTCTCTATTTGTTTAAATTATTTTCTGTATAATTGATATTCCTAAACTTTGAGAAAAGATTAGTTAAAAAAACCTAAATGCGAGAACCAAAATAAAAATGGAAAAACAAATACAATGCCCTGAGTGCAAAAGTTATAAAATCGAAAGTTTTAGATTAGGAGCCATTATATTTGGCCTCAGTTGTTTATTTGGAGGCTTTGTTGTTTTTTATTTTTTTTCGAATTCTTACACAATACCGATCATCTTTGCAGCGTTGGGCGTTCTAAGCATTTTTAACGGAATTAGAAATGGCACCGAGTTTAAATGCAAGGCTTGTAATTATAAGTTTAAAATAAATAGTTAGTCCGCCGCTGCCGCAAGCCTCCCGGCTTGTGGCCCGTTGACAGGTAACAAACTATGCTAATTCCGTTGATTAGAGAAACATTGCATGGTCATTATCTCTGATGGCTACTTTGCGTGCGGGCCACAAGCCGGGAGGCTTGCGGCAGCGAAAATTGCTTGCGGGAGCAACGGGGCAGCGAAAATTGCTTGCGGGAGCAGAGGGAATATTCAAATGGTTAGCTGGCGACCTGTCAGCGGGGCACAGTGCTCGGCCGCACAGCCAACGCCGCGCACTCGCGAGAGGAGGGAGAATGCCGGGCAGGGGCTATTAGCGCTGGGCTCTTACGCCCCGCTGACAGGAAATATACACGAAGTTTGTCTATTGCTACTTATCGTTACCTTCAAGGTATTTTTTAAATTCTACATTCTCGGTGACAAGCTTTCTTAAATCATAAAATGTGTCATCAAAAAAAGGCAACATTTCTTTTGAGTAAGGCATAAAGGCAATATATAAATTTTCAACTATTTCCATTAGTTCTTTATCGCTTTCGATGTACTGAAGCCCAAATATGTAATTAAGTATTTGGTTGTCAAATAGTTCTCTAAAAAGTATATCCTTATGTGAATTATCTAAATATTTGTGATTCTTTATTTCAACTATTAGCAATTCATATCTCTTAAGTAAAAGCCCTAGTTTGGTACGAAATAATCTAACCTGTCCAAGTATAAGATCATAGTCTCTGCCAGCACTATATATGTTTTCACCACTTTTAAATCTTTTCAAATCGTCCCAATAAGACGGAAATTTTAACAAGTCGATATGTCTTCCATGTACGTATGAAACAAAATCCAATAGCTCTAAGGTGCTTATAGAAAACGTGTTTTCAGTTAAAATTTTGATAGTTACATTTTGGTAATATTCAAAATAGTTAACGCTCAATTGAAGTTTAAATTGATTTAGAGCAATTCTAGCTGTTATAATTAAACCGATAAAACCAAAAAAAGAAATTAGAGGAGTCGCCAGATTGTTAAATTCTTGACTATTAAAAACTAAATAAATCCCTCGGCAATAGTATATCCTTACGAGAATATCTATCGCAATGAATGCTATCAGAATCGCTAACAGATATTTTATTTTAATTTTGTTCATCGTTAATATTTTGCATATTGCAGCAATCTATCTAAAAAACACCTTACCATTCTTAAATTTATATTCCGTTTCCTCAATAATGCCATCATATTGCAGCGAACGTAATATAAAACCATCCATCTTTATAAATGCCTTAGTGTTTGCCCACCATTCTAATGGCCACAATTTGGCGAACATGACATAAAATCTCGCCAAACTTTTATAAAGTTTTTCCTCCTCCGCAGGTCCTGCCTCTGTGCAAATTATTCCGAAGCATAACCTTATAGGGTGCTTTTTCTCATTCCAAAAATCCCCGTCAGTCGTTAAAATTACACGGTTAAGCTTTTTAGCGGAAGCTCTCACATTTTCATCCGGATGGCCTACCAGATTTAGATCGAATACTGATTTAATCGAGAAATATTTTGAGAGTTCTTCTATTATATATTTAGCAATATTTTCGTCAGCTAATAGTCTTATCTTCTTCGGATATTTTGGTAAATGAGTTTTATCAATTATGTCAACATCTAATTCTTCCCACTGATATTCCATATTATTTAACTTTAGGATTATAACCGAATTATCAAATTATATAAAACTAAGGTAATTACTAAACTAATTAGCCAAATGTTGATAAATTGGGGTTATCAACATTATCTGTATTTATTTGCACTATCAACTTTTCCCATCCTTTTCCTATATTTGCCCCACAAAAAATAAATCACCGCGTACGTGATTAAATAAACTTTTTCAAATTATAAACGGCCTTACAGCCAAAATCATAGTTGTAGATGATTAATATTACACTTCCCGATGGTTCCGTTCGTCAGTACGAAAAGGGAACTACTTCCATGCAGGTCGCATTGTCGATCTCCGAAGGATTAGCACGAAACGTATTAGCAGCCGAAGTTGACGGCCAGGTTTGGGACGCCAACCGCGCTATTGAAAAAGATTCATTAGTAAAACTTTTAACCTGGAATGATTTGCAGGGAAAAGCCACTTTCTGGCATTCATCTGCTCACCTGATGGCCGAGGCTTTGGAGGCTTTGTACCCCGGTACAAAGTTCGGCATCGGCCCGGCGATCGAGACTGGTTTTTATTATGATGTTGACTTTGGCGACCGCGAGTTTTCATCAGATGAGTTTAAAAAGATAGAGGATAAAATACTCGAGCTGGCTAAAACCAAAGAGGAGTTTACCCGCAAACCGGTAAGCAAAGCCGATGCGATAGATTACTTTACCGAAAAAGGGGATGAGTACAAACTCGACCTTATAAAAGACTTGCCCGATGGTTCGATCACTTTTTATACCCAGGGTAATTTTACCGATCTGTGCCGCGGGCCGCATATCCCCAACACCGGTTTTATAAAAGCAGTAAAGCTGATGAGCGTTGCCGGCGCCTATTGGCGCGGCGACGAAAGCCGCAAACAGCTCACCCGTATTTATGGCGTAACTTACCCAAAACAAAGCGAGCTTACCGATTACCTGCACATGCTGGAGGAAGCCAAAAAACGCGACCACCGCAAGCTGGGCAAGGAAATGGAGCTTTTTGCTTTCAGCGAAAAGGTAGGCATGGGCTTGCCGTTATGGCTGCCAAAAGGCGCTGCTTTGCGCCAGCGTTTGGTTGATTTTATGACCAAAGCCCAGGTAAAGGCAGGGTATGAGCAGGTGATTTCGCCGCACATAGGGCATAAAAATTTGTATGTAACATCAGGCCATTATGAAAAATATGGCGCTGATTCTTTCCAGCCTATAAAAACCCCGCAGGAAGGGGAGGAGTTCTTCTTAAAACCGATGAACTGCCCGCACCACTGCGAAATGTATAAAACAAAGCCCCGCAGTTACAAGGACCTGCCGGTGCGCTATGCCGAGTTTGGCACCGTTTACCGTTACGAGCAAAGCGGAGAGCTGCATGGCCTTACCCGTGTACGCGGCTTTACACAGGATGACGCGCATTTATTTTGCCGTCCCGACCAGGTGAAAGAGGAATTTAAAAAGGTGATAGACCTTGTTTTATATACTTTTACCTCATTGGGTTTCGACAATTATACCGCGCAAATATCATTACGCGACCCGAATAACAAAGCTAAATACATCGGCACTGATGAAAACTGGGCTTTGGCGGAATCGCAAATTATTGAAGCGGCCGAAGAAAAAGGCCTAAAGACCGTTATTGAGTATGGCGAAGCGGCGTTTTATGGCCCCAAGCTTGATTTTATGGTTAAAGACGCCTTGGGCCGCAAGTGGCAGCTTGGTACCGTACAGGTTGACTATAATTTACCCGAACGTTTTGAACTGGAATATACCGGCAGCGATAACCAGAAACACCGCCCCGTAATGATCCACCGTGCGCCTTTTGGCTCATTGGAAAGGTTTGTGGCTGTGTTGATTGAGCACTGCGCAGGCAATTTCCCGCTATGGCTTTCGCCCGAGCAATTTATTATTTTGCCCATCTCTGAAAAATATGAAGATTATGCAAAAAAACTTTCAGAATCATTAAAAGATTCCGATATTTGCGGGCTTATTGATTTCAGGGATGAGAAGATAGGGCGTAAGATACGCGACGCCGAAGTGAAAAAGATCCCCTATATGCTGATAGTTGGCGAAAAAGAAACTGCCGAAGGGTTGGTTTCGGTACGTAAACACGGCCAGGGAGATTTGGGGAGCATGAGCATTGAAGCATTTAAAGAACAAATAATTAAAGAAATAACAGTATAACTTGGCATTAAACAAACCTTTCAACAGAGGACCCAGGCTACCCTTCAAGAAAAAGGAAGCCGAACACAACATTAATCAATTTATAAGGGCCACCGAAATACGCCTTGTGGGCGATAACGTGGAACCGGGCATTTATTCGTTACGTGATGCTTTGGCTATTGCCGAAGAACAAGAATTGGATCTTGTTGAAATTTCACCAAATGCGGTACCTCCTGTTTGTAAAGTAACCGACTATAATAAGTTTATTTACGAGCAGAAGAAAAAGCTGAAGGAGATAAAAAGTAACGCCAAGCAAACCGTTATTAAAGAAATAAGGTTTGGCCCTAATACTGATGACCATGACTTTGAATTTAAATTAAAGCATGCCATTAAGTTTTTAGAGTCGGGCGAAAAGGTGAGGGCTTACGTACACTTTAAAGGCCGTGCAATAGTTTATAAAGAGCAGGGCGAAATATTGCTGCTGCGTTTTGCACAAGCATTGGAAGAAGTAGGTAAAGTAGAGCAATTGCCAAAACTGGAAGGAAAACGGATGTTTTTAACCGTTACACCGAAGGGAGCTAAAAAATAGATGTGCGGATGAGTGAATGTGCAGATGTGCGGATGAAAAAAATAAATCCGAAATCGAACGTCCGACATCCGAAATAAAAAATCGTAAATCGTAATTCATAAATCGTAAATAAATAGTCCATGCCAAAAATGAAAACCAATTCCAGCGCTAAAAAACGCTTTAGCATCACTGGAACCGGTAAAATCACCAGGAAGAACGCTTTCAAAAGCCACATCTTAACCAAGATGTCGACAAAACGTAAGCGCAACCTTACCCACACCAGCCTTGTATCTGATGCTGATATGGGTAACGTAAAACGTATGCTTTGCATAGGTAAGTAATTAACAAATTAATTAACCAGGTATTAGAGTTTTAAGTTCGGTTGTAAAAGCCGGCACTCACTACCAAAAAACAACAACATGCCACGTTCAGTTAACGCAGTCGCGTCGAGAAGACGCCGGAAAAAGATCATGAACCTCGCCAAAGGTTATTGGGGTTCACGAAGCAAGGTTTATACCGTTGCAAAAAACACAGTAGAAAAAGGTTTACAGTACGCTTACCGCGACCGTAAGACCAAGAAAAGAGAATTCAGGGCTTTATGGATCCAGCGTATCAACGCCGGCGCCCGTCAGCACGGAATTTCATACTCACAATTAATGGGTAAATTAACAGCCAAAGAAATCGGTTTAAACCGTAAAGTATTAGCCGATTTAGCCATGAACCACCCCGATGCTTTTAAAGCAGTGGTGGATGCAGTTAAATAGACCAGGATTAAACGGATTTTGGGATTAACCCCGATTTCGTATTCCATAAAACAAAAACCCGCGATGAGCGGGTTTTTTTGTTGCATGCATATTATCTGAACTCGAATTAGACGAATTCATCGAATTAACAGAATTATAAAATTCGATAAATTCTGTTAATTCGATGAATTCGAGTTCAGACAATGATCACCACATCTTCCAGGCTTGCAATGTCCATATACTGCTTAAAATTATGCACATCATCATCCACCATCTTTTTAAATACCGGGTTTAATACATGTGCCAGGCCTGCGCCAAGGCCACCTGCCGGGGGCTGGTAACTGATCACCACATCTACCAATGTACCATGGTCGTTAAAAGTATCCCTGAAACGTACCTTACCGGCATTATCAATTATCGAACCAGGCAACGAGCTCCAGCCTATCATTTCACCGGGGATATCATGCACAATTTCGGCATCCCAGCTAACGGTAGCCACGCCGGTTGGCAGTTTTAATACCCAGTGGGAGCGCTCACCATCCAAAACGTCTACACTTTCCAGGTGGTTCATAAATAACGGCAGGTTGTCCAGCTTGCGCCAAAAAGCATAAACTTCGGCCCGTGGTTTATTAATGGTAAATGATGAGCGGATGTTTACGTTTACAGGCCCGGTAGTATGCTTGCCGATTTGTGAATAAAGCTCGCAATGCCCGGTTACGCCCCGGTTTAACAAATAGCCGCCTGCGCCAAGCTTTATAATGCTCGAAAACGGGCTTTTAAACAAATGCCTGAAACCCGAATAAGCCAGTTTCACGCCGGATGCGATAGAGATATAACGCTCGGGCCATGTTAAATTTATAGGCGCCGACTGATGTTCAGTCTGCTGTAATGCTGTTGTTGCCATAGTATTGTTCAAATAGGTATAACTACTCAACAAACGACAGCACGAGGTGTTTTGATTATTTCTTATTGGGATTACACCGATTTTTTTATGATTACACCGATTTTTTTTGGAGATTTCACTGATTTTAAATGTGATCAATAGGAAATTCATTTTCTAACTTAATCAACTCAATCCAACACAATCAACCACTCACCAATTCAATAGCTGAATTTAAACTTGCTCAAATCCGGCAAATGTTCCTTTGGCCTTTTTAGCTCATATTGGTAAATCATCTGCCCCAAATTCTTCATGAAGGGCAGTGTGACGGTTTTATACTCGTATTTGTTAGTGTTGTATATCTGCGCATCATTTGATTGCGCCACTACAGTCAGCATAAACTCCACCTTGTTTTTAAAATCGACGATATACGCATTATCGATATTAAAGCCATACGAGTCACCGATCTTATCAAATATCCTTATATGCGGCTCCGCCACGGCCAAACTATCACCGCCGTAAAACAGCCATTTGCAATAGGCGGGATAATACTCCGGCGGACTGTAAGTGGGGTGTTTGCTCTCCGTAGGGTACATGCTCATGTATTTATAAATAAGCTTATATTGATCTGGTGTGAGGTTAAAACGCTGCCCTTCCGGGTACGCTTCAGGGAAAATAAGCCTTTTTAATACCGATTGCTGGTCTTCAATAGGGTACACATTATTGTTGCTGAAATCGAAGGGCTGCATCACCAGCTTATCGTTACGGTCCATATAACCTTTACCAATTACCATATTTTCCAGGTGCATTGGGTAGTCGCGGGGATCGTACTGTGCGGGTTGGTGATATATCAGTTTATCCCCTTTATAAAAATCGATGGCGTTGGTATGTTTGGCTGCTTCGCCGCCGTCGCCAACAGCCAAACGGTTTACAATGCGGGTATGGCTTAGGTTGTACTTTTTCAGCTTGTCGTTTATTTCGCCCCGGCCTACAAATTCATAAAGCCGGTTGTACGCGTAATTGTCGCTCACCAGCAAAATTTCTTTAACATATTGTTCCACGCTGGGCAATCCATTGGCGGCAAGGGTATCCTTGTCTTTTTTGCTTTCCCCGGCAAAAGAACTGTCGGTTTTCATCGTTGATTTCATCATCAGCCCCGATATTTTTAGCTCATTCAGCTTTTCCAAAGCAAAAATGGCTGTTGGCAGCTTAACAGTGCTGGCCGGGTAAAAGTAGTGGTTGGCATTAAGGCGGTAACTGTATGATGTAAAATGCGGCACGTTATTTTCATCCCAGTTTATTTGGGTATAAAGTATTTGTACTTCGTTGTGGGTGGGGTGATTTAGTACGTGGCTGAATAACTCGGGGTGGGATTCAAGCAGGGTTTTCAGCAAGATGGTGTCGGGTTGTTGTGCCAACGTGGATAGGCTTGTCATTAATAATAGTATTGTAAAATAGCGTTTCATCAACTAAATATACAAATGTTAGTTTGAGTTTCCATTTCTTATCCTACATTTGCATCGCTTTAGGTTTTCTTGAAGGTGATACTTTAAGAAATTAAAAGGGAATACGGCGTAATTCCGTAACTGTCCCGCAGCTGTAAGCTCCAAAACCATTGCCCATTCAATTGGCCACTTTCCGTTTTTAGCGGGAGGGAAGGCAGGGCAAAAGGGGAGTAAGTCAGAAGACCTGCCAGAGCACTATATTTATTCATAGCTTTCGGGGATTGAAGCTTGAGTGTGAATGCTCTTCACCAGTGTATTTCCATTCTTCCTTTTTATTTCTGTATGCTATAGGGCTAAGTCAATATCATGCAAAAAAAAGTACATTATTT
>JABDCF010000112.1 GCA_013288235.1 Bacteroidota bacterium
CCAACTGCTTAATAGCCAGGTAGGCCATCAAACCTGTACTTATCTCAAATGCAGATTCCTCCACATCAAAAGTTGGTGTATGTACGGATGAAGTAATCCCACGACTTTCGTTACGGGTGCCTAAACGGTAAAAGCAGGAATCTGCCACCTGTGAGTAATAGGCAAAATCTTCGGCCGCCATCCATATATCAAGGTCGAGCACGTTTTCTTTGCCAAGGTAATCTTCGGCATGGCTACGCGTAGCTGCGGTTAGTTTTGGTTCGTTGATGAGGAAAGGGTAGCCGCGTACAATATTAAAATCAACGGTGCCGCCCATGCTTTCTACCAGGCCTTCGGCCATTTTTTTCATTTTGATATGGGCCTCGTTGCGCCATTTTTCGTCCATCGTCCTGAATGTCCCTTCCAGGTAAACCTCATTAGGGATCACATTGGTAGCGCCATTGGCTATCACCTTACCAAAAGACAGTACCGACGGGCTTTTAGGGTCTGCAAACCGGCTTACCACTTGTTGCAGGGCGGTTAACATATGCGCAGTAATAATTACCGGGTCGATATTTTGCTGTGGCTGTGCGCCGTGGCCGCCTTTGCCATGTACAGTAACATAAATTTCATCAGTCGAGGCCATGTATTTTCCCGCACGGAAACCAACTTTACCGGCATCTATCAAAGGCATTACATGCTGGCCTAAAACGGCCTGGGGTTTTGGATTTTCAAGTACGCCTTCTTTTATCATCAGGCTGGCGCCGCCCGGCAACTTTTCTTCGGCCGGCTGAAATATCAGTTTTACCGTGCCGCCAAACTGGCTTTTTAAGTCGGTTAATATTTTAGCAGTTCCTAATAGCGAGGAAGTATGTGCATCATGTCCGCAGGCATGCATCACCCCGGTGTTTTGCGATTTATAAGGAACCTCATTTGCTTCGATAATGGGCAATGCATCCATATCTGCGCGTAAGGCAACCACATTACCCGATGGTTTTTCGCCGTGGATTAGAGCTACAAGGCCGTTATCGGCCATTCGCTGGTAAGTTAGCCCCAATGCATCCAGTTTACCTGCTATAAATGCCGACGTCTCTGTTTCATGAAAAGACAGCTCAGGGTGTGAATGCAAATGACGGCGGTTGGCCACTACATCATTAAAAATATTTTGTGATAGCTGTTGTATCTGCTCTTTAATCATTGGAAGCGTCGGGTTTGGGAGGGTTTATTTTTCCGGGTATAATAAAAAGGCTTGTAAACACGCCCGTAAGTTCGCTTTGCAGCTTTTGAGCTTCTAAACGTGTGCGGAAATCGCCTACCTGTACTTTAAAATTGGGTTCGGTATAGGTTATATAGGTACGTATTTCGGGATATTCGTTGGTGAACCTCGCCTGGGCATCGTAAGCCGCCTGACGGCTGGAACCAAAAAATATTTGCACACGGAAACCGCTCGCTGTCTCTTCGCCGCTTATATTATTATTTTTATTGAGGGTTGGCCGCCGGGCGATGAGGGTATCAATAAGCGGGTCTTTTATTACTTCAACTTTGCCCCGGGTTTGTGCAAAGGAAATAAAAGGTATGAAAAAAACAAAACAGCTTATTATGCCAAGTTTAGCGAAGTAATAAGATGTTGTGTTTTTCATTTTATCGAAATTAACAAACTCTGTCTTACCCTCTTTCCGCCGCAGGCGAAGAGAGGGTCGACCAGCGAAGCGTAGTCGGGGTGAGTAGACTCTGCGCCATGCATTTGCGCTAATGCCGCTCGCAGAATTTACTCACCCGGTCTTTGCTTCGCTCGACCACCCTCTCTTTTGCAGGCAAAAAAGAGGGGAAAGCATTCCTTTTTAGTTAAATATACCTTAAGATAGGGCTGCCTTACACCAGCCCCACCCCGTGGCAATTTTTATATTTTTTACCGCTGCCGCATGGACAAGGGTCATTCCTGCCTATTTTATTCTCAACCCTAACCGGGGTTGCTTTTTGTAACTCACGCATATCCTGCATGGCGGCGCCGTTTGCTTCGCTAACCAATTCAGGTTTCGATGTGCGCAGCTTTTTCAAATCCAGCTTTGGCTGTGGTTTGGCCTCGTGTATCTCATCTGCCTGCTGCTGAACCGGGATAACACCCCTGAACAGGAAGCTCACCAGGTCTTTGTTCACACTCGCCAGCATTTGGCGGAACAATTCAAAAGCCTCAAACTTATAAACCAATAAAGGGTCTTTTTGTTCGTACACCGCGTTTTGCACGGATTGTTTTAACTCATCCATCTCGCGCAGGTGTTCTTTCCATGCATCGTCGATCAGGTAAAGGGTCACATTCTTTTCAAACGACTTAAACACTTCAAGCCCTTTGTTTTTGATCGCCTTTTTAAGCGGGACAGAAACTTGTATGCCATGTATGCCATCGGTAAATGGCACCATAATGTTTTCTACATACTCGCCGCGGGTATCAAAAACATCCTTTAGAACAGGGAATGCCTGTTTGGCAATGGAGTCCTGTTTGCGTTTGTAAAACTCAGTTACTTCGGCAAAAACGCGGTCGGCTAATTTGATGATATTGATATCGGTAAATTCATCGTGGCTGATGTCAATTTCTACCGAAAACAAACGGATCACTTCCAATATAAAGCCTTCGTAATTGTTCGCTTCTTTATATTCGGTTACTACGTCCTCTACAACATCAAAAATGGTATTGTTGATATCAACATCAAGGCGCTCGCCAAATAGTGCGCTTTTACGTTTGGAATAGATAACCGTACGCTGTGAGTTCATCACGTCATCATACTCCAGCAAGCGTTTACGGATACCGAAGTTATTTTCTTCAACCTTTTTCTGCGCGCGCTCAATAGAGTTGGAGATCATGGAGTGCTGTATCACTTCGCCTTCCTCAATGCCCATTTTTACCATCAGGTTTGATATCCTTTCAGATCCAAACAAACGCATCAGGTTATCCTCAAGCGATACGAAGAACTGTGACGAACCCGGGTCGCCCTGCCTGCCCGCACGACCGCGCAACTGGCGGTCAACGCGGCGTGATTCATGGCGTTCGGTACCTACAATGGCTAAACCACCAACATCCTTTACGCCAGGGCCGAGTTTTATGTCCGTACCACGACCAGCCATGTTGGTAGCAATAGTAACGGTACTTGCTGTACCTGCTTCGGCCACAATATCGGCCTCTTTCTGGTGCAGTTTGGCGTTCAATACATTGTGCCTTATGCCGCGCAGCTTAAGCATACGGCTTATCAATTCCGAAATTTCAACCGAGGTAGTACCCACAAGTACCGGGCGGCCAGCTTTTGTTAAAGCAACGATTTCTTCAGCTACAGCATTGTATTTTTCGCGAACAGTGCGGTAAACAAGGTCTTGTTTGTCCGAACGGCTGGTTGGGGTATTGGTTGGTATTTCAACCACATCCAGTTTGTATATTTCCCAAAACTCACCTGCTTCGGTCACTGCCGTACCCGTCATACCGCAAAGCTTGTGGTACATACGGAAATAGTTTTGCAGCGTGATGGTGGCAAACGTTTGTGTGGCATCTTCCACCTTTACATTTTCCTTAGCCTCGATAGCCTGGTGTAAGCCATCAGAATAGCGGCGGCCATCAAGCACACGGCCGGTTTGCTCATCAACTATCTTTACTTTACCGTCATCTAAAATGTATTCAGTATCCTTTTCAAAAAGGGTATAGGCCTTTACCAATTGGTTAACCGAGTGGATACGTTCGGACTTCACCGAAAAATCGCGCATCAGCTCATCTTTCCTGGCAATTTTTTCTTCAGCAGGCAATGCCGATTTTTCGATATCTGATATCTCCATGCCCACATCCGGCATCACAAAAAAGTGCGGGTCTTCACCCGATGCGGTGATCAGCTCGATACCTTTTTCAGCCAGTTCAACCTGGTTGTTTTTTTCATCGATAACAAAAAACAACTCGGCATCTACTTTATGCATTTCTTTGCTTTGGTCCTGCATGTAGTAGTTCTCGCTTTTCAGCAAAGTCTGCCTGTTGGCGCCTTCACTTAAATATTTTATCAAAGCTTTGCTCTTTGGCAAACCCCTAAAGGCACGCAATAAAGCCAGGCCTCCTTCTTCAGGACCCGTTTTGCCGTCGGCAATCAATTTCTTAGCGTCGTTAAGTGCACCGTTTACATAGGCTTTTTGTGCATTTATCAGGCGTTCAACACGCGGTTTTAACAGTGAAAACTCGTGCTCGTCGCCACGCGGGATAGGCCCTGATATGATTAGTGGTGTACGTGCATCATCAATTAATACAGAGTCAACCTCATCCACCATGGCATAATGTAGCTTGCCCTGTACCAATTCTTCGGGACTACGTGTCATATTGTCACGCAGGTAATCAAAACCAAACTCGTTATTGGTGCCAAAAATAATATCAGACATGTAAGCCTTGCGGCGTTCTTCCGAATTTGGCTCATGCTTATCAATACAGTCAACCGATAAACCATGGAACTCATAAAGCGGGCCCATCCATTCAGAGTCACGGCGTGCCAGGTAGTCGTTCACAGTTACAATATGTACGCCTTGCCCGGCCAGTGCGTTTAAGTAAGCAGGTAAGGTAGCAACCAGCGTTTTACCTTCACCTGTGGCCATTTCGGAAATCTTACCCTGGTGCAATACAATACCACCAATCAGCTGCACATCATAGTGCACCATGTCCCAGGTAACCTCATTATCGGCAGCTATCCAGGTATTATGGTGTATGGCTGAATTGCCTTTTATCACCACATTACCTTTACGTGCAGCAAGGTCCCGGTCAAATTGGGTGGCTGTAACCTCAATGGTTTTATTTTCTTTAAAACGTTTGGCAGTTTCTTTTACAACGGCAAAGGCTTCGGGAAGTATTTGCATTAAAATAACTTCAAGCTCCTTATTGCGGTCTTTTTCAAGCTTATCAAGCTGGGTATATAAGGCTACCTTTTCACCAACCTCAAGGTCGGGGTTGTTTTCGGTTTTATCCTTTATCTCCTGTATTTCAGCATCAATACCGGTCAGCCCCTGGGCTATAGTTTCTTTAAAAGCGATGGTTTTTGCGCGTAGCTCATCATTGCTTATATCGCCAAGCTTTGCAAATTCAGCCTTTACCTTTTCAACCAGTGGCAGTAAACTCTTTACGTCCCGGTCCGATTTATTTCCAAAAAGCTTACTTATAAATTCTAACATATTATTTTTCTATGATTCGAGTAAACTCAACAATTGAGCCATAGCTATCGCTAAGGCAATTTTGAGCCATTATGACAGGCAAAGTTACCTTTTTATTGTCTGAACCGTTGATTTTTTTTGATTTTAGGATTTCGCTGATTATAAAAGGAAAATGCCCCTTATTCGTAATAAAGGGCATTCATTCAACAAGGTATTTGATTATTTAAACTATCCAGATAAAAATCAGCGGAATCAAAAAAATCAACTTAAAATCAGCGGTCTATCTCTCCTGTGCATTCATTATACCGCCAACAACTTTACCGTAGGCTAATACAGGCAAAGCACCGATAGATATCTTTTTTTTCCAGTTTACATACCTGTCGTTTATAAAGTTATCCCAGTTATAGCCATTTAATTGTGCGCGGCCGAGGGAGATGCAAGGTTCGGTAATTTTTGTAGTATGCCACCAGCCTGACGGGAAAAGCAGTGTTTCGCCTTCCTGTAAAGTAAATATAATGGGTTTTGCCGCTGCGAAAAGCGGGAATTTCTCGAGATCAGGGTCAAGGAAGTTAACCTGCGAAAATTTAGGGTTATCTTCAAATGGGTACATGCTTGGCGTTTGCTCCGGCGGGTACATTATGAAATCCTTTGAGCCATATACCTGGGTGATCTGCGTATGCATAAACAATGCATCGTAATGCAGGTAAGGAAAACTGGAGCCTTTGCCTCCCAGGAAAATTTCGTACACGGTAGTGCCCTGCAACAACTTTTTAGGCATCAGTTTATGGTTGATGCGGTCTATCTTACCATAAATAACTTCGGGCAAAAAATCTTTCATCAATTCAGGAAAAACCTTTTCTACATTGAAATTATAAGGGTATGGTGCCGGGTTTTCGGCAGTTGAGGTAAGCATCATGTCGATAAAATCGCCCATGTTATAGTTAACCCCGTTTATGTTTTTATTGATATGCGAATAATGCTCTTTAAACCAGGCAGGGGTAAATTTCTTCATCGCCTTCCAGTCCTTAGCGGCATCGGTCAATACCACCGGGCGCGAGTTTTTGACATATTCGTTTAAAAACTCTTCCTGCGACAAATTTGTCCTTCTGTCAACACCGGTTATTTCCTTGTATTTGGGTTTGTCCAGTAATTCTTCGGTAAGCATATCCTGTAATTTAAATTGAAACGAAAAATGGGGTTGGTCTATCTGTATAAAACCTTGTTCAATAAGATATTATTGCAGACGTACAGCCTTGTCGGGTTTTATACGCAATTTATAACAGATTGTTATAGTGAATTTTGAGGAGTAAGCACGCTGGCTTAGATTTTAGGAAACGTGTAACGGGGCCTGCTTTTTAGATAGTAGAAGTAATGTTCTTTTTCACCCTCTTTATGGCTTACCATAGAGAGGGTCAGCAAACGAAGTGATGCTGGGGTGAGTCAACCAGCCATGCATTGGCACCAATGCAGCTCGTATAGTTTACTCACCCGATCTACGCTGCGCTGGATCACCCTCTCTTCGGCAAGCCGAAAAGAGGGTGAAAAGGTCGTCTCTCAACGTGCACTCCACCATCATTTTATCATTCACATGACACTATTTGCCCCGCTTTTAGGTATTTTTGCGTTAATTATGGCTATCATCACCAAAGAACAAATATTACAGGCCCTGGGCAATGTAGAAGAACCTGACCTAAAAAAAGACCTCGTTACGCTCAACATGATACAGGATGTCCATATTGAGGGGATGAAAGTTAGCTTTTCGGTGATACTGACCACGCCGGCTTGTCCGCTAAAGGCGATGATTGAGAATGCCTGCCGCAATGCAATCCTGCATTTTATAAGCAAGGAGGCAGAGGTACATATCAATATGACATCGCGGGTTACTTCGCAAAAAAATACGGGCGTGCCCGGAGTGAAAAATATTATTGCGGTGGCCTCCGGTAAAGGGGGTGTTGGAAAATCAACTGTTGCCGTAAACCTTGCATTGGGTTTAGCAAAAACAGGCGCTAAAGTCGGTTTGATAGATGCTGACATTTATGGGCCAAGCATCCCGATTATGTTCGGGCTTGAAAATGCAAGGCCTAAGGCTTCACAAGTTGATGGAAAAACGCGCATTGAGCCTATTAAAAAATATGGCGTAAAGCTGCTATCGATAGGTTTTTTTACCGACCCTAACCAACCGGTGCCATGGCGCGGGCCGATGGTATCAACCGCGGTTAAACAATTATTTAACGATGCTGATTGGGGCGAACTGGATTATTTGGTGGTCGACTTGCCGCCCGGAACAGGGGATATACACATTACGGTAACCCAAAGCTTCCCGGTAACGGGGGCAGTAATTGTTACTACGCCACAAAATGTAGCCCTTGCCGATGCAAAAAAAGGGATTGGCATGTTCATGATGAATGCTATTAATGTGCCTGTACTGGGCATAGTCGAAAATATGTCGTACTTTACCCCTGCGGAATTGCCTGAGAATAAATACTATATTTTTGGCCAGGGCGGTGGCAAAAAACTTGCAGATCAGCTTGAGGTGCCATTTTTAGGCGAGATACCGCTGGTAAAAAGCATAAGCGACTCGGGTGATGCCGGCACACCAATTGTGCTGGATGAAGATAACATAATGGCAAAGGCTTTTGTTGGTATGGCCAAAAAAGTAGCACAGCAGGTTGCTATTTGTAACGCTAATGCTATAAATGTTGAAAAGTTGTAAATTATTAATAACTTTACTTATAAATTAGCACAGATGAGTTTAACAGAGCAGGTAGAAGCGGCATTAGATACGATAAGGCCGTATTTACTTACAGATGGCGGCAATGTTTCGGTAGAAGATATTACCCCGGAGGGTGTGGTTAAGCTGAAACTGCTTGGTTCGTGCGGCTCGTGCCCGATGAGTATTATGACACTGAAAGCCGGCCTGGAGGAAGCCATAAAAAAGGCAGTCCCTGAAATAACCGGTGTTGAGGCGATTAACTTAACGGATATTGACGACCCTAACGCGGTACTGCCCGAGAATTTAAGGTAGTGTTAAGTTTTGTTAAATAGGCTTATAGCTTGCAGTAATAAGCTATTTTTGTATAAAATTGATATTGGTTTTTAATAAACCGCATAAAATATAAAGCCACCTGATTGGTACATGAAAAGAGTAATTGCCCCGTTATTATTTTTATTTGCAGCAGCAACAGCCTTTGCACAAAAGCAGGAGCGTCCGCTGGTGCAGTTTAGTGGTATTGTACACAATGGCGATAGCACAAAAGTTATAGTGCCCTACGTGACCATTGTAAATGCCTCCTATCATGGCGAGATCAGCCAAACCAACTATAAGGGCTATTTTTCGTTTGTAGTGCATGAGCAGGATACCATCAAGTTTTCGTGCGTTGGTTATGCCCCGGCTGATGTGGTTATACCGGCAAATGTTGTTACAGGGAGTTATACGGTGCAGGTGAAGCTAAAACCGTTGATTGTTAACCTGCCGGTTTTTAAGGTATTTCCATGGGCAACCACCGAAGAGTTTACAAAAGAATTTTTGACGATGAAAGTTGCTGATGATGACCTGGCCATAGCAAGGAAAAATCTTAGTAATGCATCCATAGCAGCCTTAGAACGGACACTACCAAGGGATGGAGGGGAAATGAATAGCTTCCAGGATTTTCATAATGGCATTTTAAATTCCCACTCAACGGTTAACCCGCTGCTAAACCCGTTCAATTGGGGAAACCTGATCAAAGAGATATCTGATGGAGATAAGAGCCGCAGCGCGGATACGCAAAGCAGTTCTACGCCCAGCTCAACTACAGGCAATTAATAAGGTGAAAGCTTAAAGGTAAAAGGTTTTTTGTCTTTTGTTTCTTGAATTGGAATATGCTTGTAAAAGGCATTCTGAAACCTCCTACCTTTCACCCTTTACCTTTCGCCTTTAACCTTTTATCGTCCCCTCTTAACCGCCGGGAATTTCATTTTATATTCAACATCAACAATACCTTTCGAAATGTCGTTCAGTTTTTTCTGGATGAGGCGTTTACGCAGCGGGCTTAGTTTGTCTACAAATAATTTGCCCTCGATGTGGTCGTACTCATGCTGGATGACGCGGGCTGCCATACCGGTAAATGTTTCTTCAAAGTGCTTCCAGTTTTCGTCGTAGTACGATATTTTTACCGTTTTTTTGCGGTAAACATCTTCCCTGATGTCAGGAATGCTTAGGCAGCCTTCATTAAAAGGCCATTCTTCGCCAACCTCCTCTAAAATTTCGGCATTGATAAAAACTTTTTTAAAGCCTTTTAACTCAGCTTCTGTTTCTTCAAATGATGTTGCATCAACCACAAATAAACGCATGGAAAGGCCTACCTGCGGTGCTGCCAAACCTACCCCATGGGCAGCATACATAGTTTCGAACATATTCCCAATAAGCTCTTTTACATGGGGGTATTCGTCAGGCTGAATGGCCGTAGCTTTTTTTCGTAAAACAGGGTCGCCATAGGCAACAATCGGAAGTTTCATTTTGCAAAAATACGGGATTATTCTTTAGGCTCAAATAGCAAGGTAATCATACTGTTATTATCAAAAATTTCATTGCTTATTTCTAATAATTGTTCTGCCGTTACCGCGTTAATTTTATCAAAAACCTGCTGTAGGGTATCCACACAATTAAAATCTACCAGGCTTTTGGCCATTGATATGATGAGGCTCATCCGGTTTTCTTCGGCTAAAGCTATCTGGCCAATAAATTTTTCTTTGGTTTGATGTAATTGAAGGACACCTAATTTTTGCTCGCGCAACTTTTTTAATTCCTTGTGCACTAATTTGGATGCTTTTTCCGCTTTTTCGCTGTCGGTACCAAAATAGATAGAAAATATACCTGTATCAGTTAAAGCTGTGTAATTCGATTCAACGGTATAGGCAATGCCATATTTTTCCCTTATCTCCAGGTTCAGCCGACTGCTCATGCCCATGCCGCCCAACAGGTTGTTTAAAAGCAACAGGCCATTTTTGTACTGATGTGAAGAGGAATATGCCTGGCCGCCTATAATGCAATGCGTTTGTGAAATAGGTTTTGTTATTACAGTAAGCCCTTTTCCGTTTATTCCCGGCTTTATTCTGTGTTTTTTTGCATCATTTGCAGGCACCGCGGCAAAATATTTTTCGGCAAGCTTAATCACCTTCTTAAAATCATAGTTGCCAAAAACGGCGAAAACCATTTCGGAGGTGTTGTAATTAGCGTCGATAAATTGTTTTATATCAGCTCCATTCAATTTGGCAACACTTTCGGGTGTGCCTAAAATATTTTCGCCAATAGGGTGACCTTTAAAAAGCAGTTCTTCAAAGTCATCCTGTATCGCTTCCTCCGGCTGGTCGAGATAGGATGATATTTCATCCAGTATCACACCCCTTTCTTTTTCCTGCTCGTCTTCAGGGAAGGTGGAATGAAACAGGATATCTTCAAAAAGATCTACCGTGCGTTCAAGGTGCTGGTTTAAAAGCGAGGCATGAATGCATGTATATTCTTTAGTGGTATAAGCATTAAGGTCGGCGCCCACCAATTCCAGGCGGTTAAGTATCTGGTTAGTATTGCGCCGTTCGGTTTCTTTAAACAACAAGTGCTCAATAAAATGCGCCAGCCCGGTTTGGTGGCCCAATTCATCGCGCGAGCCCGCATTAACAATAAAGCAGCAATGTGTTATAGTTGAAGATGCGTGTTTAAAAAGTATCCTTATACCGTTAGGCAAAGTATGAACCTGGTAGTCTGTCATTTGAAACGCAAAGATAGTTTTTTAGTCGGGAAGTCCGAAAGTCGGGAAGTCCGAAAGAAAATAGAGTAAAATAGCCGGGAAGTACCATAGGCCAATCTTTCGGACTTCCAGACTTCCCCGACTTTCGGACTTTCCAACTTTTTTTCTACATTAGTGGCATGAAAACAAAAATAGCTGACTTAGATTTTGAACCCCTTATAAAAGCGAAAGCTATTGAAGACCGGATAAAAGCTATAGGCCTGCAGCTTAATGAGGACTATAAGCATTGTGTGCCTGTTTTTGTAGGTGTTTTAAATGGCAGTTTTTTGTTTATAGCCGACCTGATAAAACAAATTGACATTCCCTGCGAAATTACTTTTACCAAATTGGCTTCCTATTATGGCGGCACAAAAAGCAGCCTTAAAATACGCGACGATATAGATTTCAGCGTTGATATTAAAGGCCGCGAAGTGGTAATTATTGAAGATATTGTTGATACCGGCAATACCGCCCACTATTTGCTTGATAAACTAAGGGATAAACAACCAGCTTCGATAAAACTTTGCTCGTTGCTTCTGAAGCCTAAAGCGCTGCTAAAAAAAATCGATGAGTTGAAATACGTTGGCTTTGAAATAGAAAACGAATTTGTTGTAGGTTATGGCCTTGATTACAAAGAAATGGGGCGGAATTTGAAAGATATTTATAAAAGGGTCAAATGATTTCGGAAGTCGGAATTTCGATTTCGGAATTAACGATTTACAGCTATTCCTTAGAACTCAATATGTGCCCTTATTGAAAATACATTTACCGGGCCGCGATCTTTATTATACGCCGGGTTTACAATAAACTGGTAATCGGGCGATAAAAAGAATTTCTTTTGGTAAGCGTTTAGCTTATAATAAAATTCAGCGATCATTTCGGGTGCGTAATTTAGTTTGCCATCGCCAATTAAAAAGCCATATCCGCCATCGGCCAGGTATTCGCGGTGGGGATCAGAGAGGCCATCGACTATAAAACCTAACCCCATTTCGTCGTCAGCCCGTTTCCATGACGTGCCTTTTAACACGCCGCCAAAAGTAAATGAGCGGTCAATCTCGGTGAAGAACCAGGTTTGGGTATGGCCATCGTTCCAGCTGGCTTTTGCGAATACACCAAAATCTTTTGTCAGGTATTGGTCGGTATTTATACCAAACCCGTATTTGTGGCGGCCATAAGCCTGCGTTGTATCCACATTTGGGGCTTTAGGATTAAGCGCAATAGCCTGTTCGTAGTTTCCGAATTTACCATTATTCAAAAATCCCAAAACGCGAACTACGCCCTTTTGCCCGTCTATCGCATATCGTTTTTCGTACTCAACGGTTTGTGTATTAGCTTTAGTTATTTTTGCATCCCATGTTGATGAATTGGCCTGGGTAACATTCATGGTTATGGCAAAACGCAATGTCCATGTAGGTTGGCCAAACTCGGTGTACATGCCCAAAACATAACCGCGTGTATTTGCGGGATAGTCCCAGGCGGCGTTATCCATTAAAGCCCAGTTCATAAATTGTGACCGCGGATCATGGCTAAAATTATTCTGATCGAAAAAATCGCCCATGTTGTATTTACCCGCACCGATGGAAAAATACCGTTTGCTCCTTAGTCCTGCCAACTGCAACTGATCACTTTCAAGCGTGTCTTTTTCCTTCCCCCACTCAAAAATTTGCTGAAAGAACAAACGTGCTATATAAATTTTATTTTGTACGCCGCCAACCCTGAATGTTTCGCCATTTGGGAAACCTGCTACACCTAATGTCTGGCTTAATCCTGCTCCCCCTGATAGTTCTGGGTCAAAAATAACGGTCGCGCCTTTCCATAGCCGGGCATTACCAAAAAACGTTGCGGTTATGGAGCTTTGGGTTTCGGTAAGCGGTGACAAACTGTTACGCCCGCTATAAGGCGCATTAAACCCAGGCTTATACTGTGTAATAATGGTTTGTTGAAAATGAAAGCTTGTATTTTCCTGCTTAACAGTATCCTGCGCAAAACCTGCTTTTATAAAGATAAATAGTGATATAAAGAGTAGTAGGTGTTTTTTCATATAAAAATTGGAGCAAATTTAGCGTTATCCTGTAAACAAAACGTTGAATTTATGTTAAGTAAGCTGTTATAATAATTCGCTTGATAACAATTTCTTAAGTTATTTGTTGCCATAAACTTTACATAGCTTACCTAAGGCCTATTAAAATCCCGTTTAATTACAGGCAAAATTACCGGGTAAACCTATGCAATGGAATTGCATTATTAAGCACATTGATCACATACTCCTTTAACAACAAGGTTCATTTCTAAAGAACTGAATTTATTTGGCAATGATATAGGCGGGATTTTAGAGTCGGGCAGGCAAAAGGTTTCTTTACAGCTAATGCAAAAAAAGTGAACATGAAGGTCGTGGTGTTCATGTGCACCGCATTCATCCGCACATAAAGCGTATTTAGGTGTACCTGTGCCGTCATCAATAGCGTGTACCAAACCCTTTTCTTCAAATGTTTTTAAAGTTCGGTATATAGTGATACGGTCGGCAGGGGCCATGCCTTTTTCAATATCGCTTAAGCTGGTAGCGGAACTTTGGTTTAATAAAAAATCAAGCACCAGCAAGCGCATAGCAGTAGGGTTGATATTTTTATTGCTTAACTTTTGTGCTGTTACCGCTTTCATATAAATTGTTACCCCGGTACAAAAGTATAAATTAACACTCCGAAAAAAACTGTTTTAAATAGCATTCCATAAAGGCATGCCTTTCTTCGGCCAGTTTTTTCCCGGTTGGGGTATTCATTTTATCTTTCAGCAGCAACAGTTTTTCGTAAAAATGATTGATGGTAGGTGCAGTTGAGTTTTTGTACTCTGCTTTTGTCATGTTTAAGTTTGGCTTAATTTCAGGATCGTAAATTTCCCTGCCTTTAAAGCCACCATAACTAAACGCCCGTGCTATGCCTATAGCGCCGATAGCATCCAGACGGTCGGCATCTTGTACTATATCCAGTTCAATGGAATGAAAAGCACCCTTATCAAACCCGGCTTTGAATGAAATATGCCTGATGATTTGCTGCACATGCTCAATAATGCCTTCATCAGCATTAATGCTTCGTAAAAACTTACCTGCGGTATCCGGCCCTATTTCTTCATCGCCATTATGAAATTTACTATCAGCAATATCATGCAACAGGGCGGCAAGTTCAACAATTAGGGTATTTGCCTGTTCAGTTTTGGCAATCAGTTTTGCATTGTTCCAAACACGGTGAATATGCCACCAGTCGTGCCCGCCTTCGGCATTTTTTAATGTGTTACGGACAAAGGTTGTTGTTTTATTTACTAATTCTGATTGGTCCATAGAACCCTCTTCTTTATATGTTTGAGATTTTAACACAAAGAAAACAAAGGAGGCACAAAGTGCACAAAGCTTTATTAATTTTATTTTTCTATTTTCTCTGGGCCTTCTTAGCTCCCTCGGTGTTAAAATAACAGACTTAAGACTAAAGACTTTCGACTTAACACTACCCTTCCATAAGTTCTACCTCGGCAACCGGGCTAAACAGATATATACGCCGGGAGCTT
>JABDCF010000113.1 GCA_013288235.1 Bacteroidota bacterium
TGGCTGTGGTAACGGATACCTGGCAAATTATCTCATCGCTCAAGGCTATAATGCTTACGGAACAGATGCTTCTGAAGAGGGTATAACCATAGCGCAGCAGGCCAACCCGGATAGGTTTTTCGTGCAGGACCTCTCAACCGGTAAATTACCCATTGAACTTCAAAGCCTTAATTTTGATACCATCATTTCAACGGAAGTTATCGAGCATCTGTATGACCCTGCCGGTTTTATCGATTTTTGCAAACAGGCTTTAAATGGAAAAGGGGAAATCATTATATCAACCCCTTATCATGGCTATTTAAAAAATTTGATGCTAAGCCTTTTTAATAAATGGGACAACCATTGGAGCCCGATGTGGCATGGTGGGCATATCAAATTTTGGTCGAAGGCAACATTGAGTAAGGTGTTAACCGATGCCGGGTTTACTGTTACAGCTTTTAAAGGCTGCGGGCGGGTGCCTTATTTTTGGAAATCGATGATCATAAAAGCAAAAATATCTTGAACGATCAATTTTCATTTGTAATACTTACTTATAATGAGGAAATGCATCTGCCGCGTTTGCTGCAATCTATCAGCGAGTTAAATGCGCCTATATTTATATTAGATTCGGGCAGTACTGATAGCACAATTGCTATCGGCGAAAGTTATGGCGCAACATTCTTATACCACCCGTTTGAAAACCACCCAACGCAATGGGACTACGCCCTTAAAAATTTCGATATAAAAACCCCATGGGTAATAGGTTTAGATGCCGATCATATAGTAACTCCTGAATTAAGGGAACGCCTGGCCAATTTTCGCGATAAAGATCATCAGGATATAAACGGCATATATTTTAACCGCAAAAATTTTTTTAAAGGCAGGTGGTTAAAGCATGGCAGCTACTATCCATTTTACCAGCTTAAACTGATACGGTATGGCATTGGGTATTCTGATTTGAATGAAAACATGGACCACCGCTTTGTGGTGCCCGGCGAAACTGTAATATGGAAAGACGCCCATATTTTAGAGGAGAATTTAAAGGAAAATAAAATTAGCTTCTGGATTGAAAAGCATAACCGCTACAGCGACCAGGTGGCGCACGAAGAGGTGGAGCGTATACAGCAAATCAGGCTGCAAACGGTTAAACCTCATTTTTGGGGCTCGCCAGACGGGCGCAGGGCACGCCTTAAACAATTGTGGTGGCAATTGCCGCGTTACGTAAGGCCAATGCTTTATTTCACTTACCGGATGTTTTTTCAATTGGGTATCCTTGATGGCCGCACCGGGGTGATATTTCATTTTTTGCAAGGTTTTTGGTTCCGGCTGGTAATCGATATTAAAATTGATGAAATAATTCAGCAGCAAAAAAAGATAGAAAAAACAGACTACCACAAAAAAAACGAAGTACCAAAATTCATCATCACGTTTATTATTTTGTTCCCTCTATTTTATTACTTCAACATATTTTATTTTAGCGTTACTAACCCAGGGGCAGCCCATTATAACGCTTTCCTTGCCAGTCATCTTAACTACATCAGGGGCTTGCGCTGGCTGTTATTGAACAGTAGCGCGCAAATACTAAATTGGATCGGCTTTGCCGCCATTACCAACGAATACAACCTGTTAGTTGCGGGTCACGGCGTTATACAATTGGTTTACTCGTGCCTGGGGCTGGGGGTCATCAGCTTTTTTGCGGCATTTGTTTTAGCATATCCTAAAAGATGGAAACAGAAAATCATCTTTTTAATTGGCGGGATATTGGGCATAGAAGTTTTAAATATCGCCCGGTTTATCCTGCTGGCCTTGTTTTGGAACAAGCGTGACATTAGGATAATTGACCATCACACGGTTTTTAATATCATTATTTATGTTGTTATAGCAATCAGTCTGTACTTTTGGGTAAAAGATGATAAACCGTTAAATCAAATCGATGCCGCAAACTGATCTTTCAACCTATAATAATTCATGGTTTCGTCCAGGCGGCAACGCGCCGAAAAGATTGTTATGGTATTATGTAAATATCTTTTTTGTAAAAAGCAGCCTATTTCCGTTCAATGGTTTTAAAGCGTTTTTGCTTCGTTCGTTTGGCGCCAGAATTGGCAATAACGTTACCATAAAACCGGGTGTTAATATCAAATACCCATGGAACTTAACGATTGGCGATAACACCTGGCTTGGCGAAAACGTTTGGATAGACTGCCTTGTGCCGGTTACTATAGGTCATAATGTTTGCATTTCGCAGGGTGCTGTCATACTTACCGGCAGCCATAATTATAAGAGAACGTCATTTGATTTGATGGTACTGGAGGTGGTTTTAGAAGATGGAGTTTGGATCGGCGCCGGCGCTATGGTGAATGCCGGTGTAACCGCAGCCACACATGCAGTACTCACCAGCGATTCAGTTGCCACAAAAAATCTCGAACCTTACACAATCTACCAGGGAAATCCGGCGGTAAAAACACGCTCACGGGTTATGGAATAGGCTTTTTTGGTAAAAACATATAAATTAGTACGCGCCGAAAGTATAAAATCAGTAACCAAATAATGCCGCCACAAAAATACAGTAACTATAAAATTATTCTCGCGGTAATTGGCCTTGCCTTACTTGCAGCGGGTATCCTGCTGTTTTTTATTCCGCCGGCAATTTTCCCCGACCCTGCACAGGGGTTGCAGGTACTACGGTCGATGCAACTTGGGAGTGGGTTTAACAATTTTGTAAGTCCCGATCAAAGTGACATTTCTCAAAATTATACAGAGTTTTTAACCTGGTGGTCGCCGGGCCAATACCTGGTGCCCTATTTTTTTAAATTGGTGGCAGGCCTCAACACAGGTCAAGGCATTGCCTTAACCGTTACGTTTGCACAGATATGCGGCGTTACCGGTTTTTACTGCTTTTTCAGGAAATTAGGCTTTGCAACAATTGTTGCAGCTGTTAGCATTGTATTTATTATTTGCCAGGAAGCATTTGTTGTGCCTTATGTTTACTATAATGGAGGGGAAGTATTGCTTTTTGCCTTCGAGGGATGGTTTTTGTATGGCTGCGTGGCCTTAAAAAAGCCTGGTATTGCTTTGATATTATTCATTCTATTTTCCGGATGGCTTGGCTTCTTTTTAAAATCGTCCTTTTTATGGATGTATGGCGCGGGCCTGTGTTGTTTATGGCTGAGATTATCTTCTGACCGGCGTGGGATTTTTGAATGGTTGAAAAATGGTTTATGGATAGCAATACCTGCCATTGTTTCTGCCGGGTTAATTTATATATTTTATATTTCGAAAGGGCAAAGCCCGGCATCCACCGCAAACGGCTTTAAACTTACGGCACAAACGTTCAGCTATCCGCTGGCTTCGCCTATTCTATCTGGCTTTTCAATCGACGATATTTTTCATACCATTGTCTATCACACCTGGGAGGCTGTATTTAATTCGGGAGCAGGCATACTTATTTTAATTTTGATAGCCCTGTTGAGCATACTGCTGGTGGCAAGTATTATTCGGTTTGTACCGAATAACAATTACAGGTTGTTTTTAAGTGTTTTTTACGCAGCGGCTATTCTATTTTTTGGGTTTTCGTATTTACGCCAGCTTAATATATCCATGGAGGGACGGCATTTTCGTATAGTTGGCCTTTTAATTGTGCCGGGGGTGATTTATTTAGCCGGCAAATTTAAACCTGCGTATAAATTTCTATTTGCATTGGTGTTTTTAGGAATAACTTACTTTAGTTTAGTTTATGTAATAAATGGGTTTAAAATAAATAATATAAACGCCAGAGGCAGTTCGGGCATTGCGCAAGCCAATATAGATCAACGCTCCCTTAACTACATCATGAAGCTGGACAGGGAAAGTAAAAACGCCACCTTTGTTTTTATCACTAATGATGTTGGCCTTGAGATTTTGCATAACCGTTTTATAACGCTGCCGCCGATTGAGGATGACCTTAAAATTGATACGGACGATTACACCTATGAAGGTTTTGCAGGGCCGCTTTACATAGTACTGCCCGAAAGCTATAATGGGCCAAAAGAAAAAATGATCATGAAATCATTCCCCAATTATGCAGGGTGGAACGTTTCAATGCTTAGCGATAAATATGTGTTGTATGTTGCCAAATTGAAGCGAAAATGATGTTTGGTTGATTAAGTTGATTGCGTGAGTAGTTGATAATTTAGAAGACATATTAACTTAATCAACCTAATCCAACCCAATTAACCAAAAACTATTTATTGATCTCCCGCCACAAAATATCTTTCAGCTCATTGATATTTTTTTGAGCTACAGATGATATAAATATTGAAGGAACATCCGATGGGAGTTCCTTTTTCATTTCCTCCTGGAGTTCGTCATCCAGCAGGTCGGCTTTGGTAACAGCCAGTACGCGCGGTTTATGTATCAGTTCGGGGTTGTATTCTTTTAATTCGTGCAGTAATATCTGGTATTCCTCTTTTATAGTGCGGGTAGTATCAGCAGGCACCATAAATAACAATACCGAGTTGCGCTCAATATGCCTTAAAAACCTGAAACCTAAACCTTTTCCCTGCGATGCACCCTCAATGATACCGGGTATATCGGCCATTACAAATGATTTGCTGCCGCGATAGGCAACTATACCAAGGTTTGGAACAATAGTAGTAAAGGCATAATCAGCTATTTCAGGCTTTGCGGCAGATACTACCGAAAGCAAAGTTGATTTTCCTGCATTCGGGAAGCCAACCAAACCAACATCGGCCAGTATTTTTAACTCCAGTACATTCCAGTCTTCTTTACCTTCTTCTCCGGGTTGCGAAAAGCGTGGCGTTTGAAGCGTCGGTGTTTTAAAATGCCAGTTGCCTTGACCGCCGCGGCCACCATTGGTCAATATTTGGGTTTCACCATCGGTAGTTATCTCGAACAAAGTTTCGCCGGTTTCTACATTTTTGGCTATGGTGCCCAACGGCACTTCCAATATCTCGTCCCTGCCTGTTTTGCCTGTTTTCAGTGAACTTCCGCCTGATTCTCCGTCGCCTGCGATTACGTGCTTACGGAATTTAAGGTGAAGTAAAGTCCAAAGTTGTGCGTTTCCTTTTACAATAACATGGCCTCCACGACCGCCATCACCGCCGTCAGGACCGCCTTTTGCCGTAAATTTATCACGGTGTAAATGTGATGAGCCAGACCCTCCGTGACCAGAACGGCAACAAATCTTCACATAATCGACAAAATTGGAACCCTGAGACATTTTGATTTGAGATTTACGAATTACGATTTCGGATGTATTTTTACTTTGGATTTGATTTAGGAATCGTTTTTTAATTTTCGAAACTCAAAAATCTTCTCCTTTTAAATCCGAAATCGAAAATCCGAATTCCGAAATCAGTAGGAACTTATAACAGCACTGATAGCATCAAAAATTTCGGTAATTGAGCCGATGCCGTTGATGCTTTTAAATTTATGCTGGCTTTTGTAGAAACCAGCTACGGGAGCGGTTTTATCATTATATTCTTTAATACGCTTACGGATCACCTCCGGGTTTGCGTCATCAGGTCGGCCCGACTCTTTTCCCCGCAGCAATAATCGTTGTTCTAATTCTGCATCAGTAACTTCAAGCGCTATCATTCCTGATATCGGCGCATTCTTGCTCTCGAGCAGGTCATCCAAAGCTTCCGCCTGTGCAACTGTACGCGGGAAACCGTCGAAAATAAAGCCTTTAGCATCCTTATTAGCATCCAGCTTATGGCTGATCATGCCTATCACTACTTCATCAGGGACCAACATACCATGATCCATTAGCTTTTTTGCTTCCAGGCCAAGTTCAGTTCCCTGTGATATTTCACCCCGCAACAAATCGCCTGTTGAAAGATGGATCAAGCCATGCTTTTCAATAAGTTTTTGCGACTGAGTACCTTTTCCCGCTCCGGGAGGACCAAACAATACCAGGTTTAGCATGCTGTGATTAAATTAAAAGCCTTTCGGAACTACTCAGAAAGGCTTTGGTTTGCGTTTAAGTTGAAAGTCTTGAGTCGAAAGTCTTAAGTGAAAAACTCTTCGACTTACGACTTTATACTCAAGACTTCGGACTCAGAACAAGTGCACTTGAAGGGAGTCGAACCCCTAACCTTCCCGATTTGCAATCGGGATGCTCTATCCAATTGAGCTATATCAGTACAATATTACTTGTGCACTTGAAGGGAGTCGAACCCCTAACCTTCCCGATTTGCAATCGGGATGCTCTATCCAATTGAGCTATATCAGTACAATATTACTTGTGCACTTGAAGGGAGTCGAACCCCTAACCTTCCCGATTTGCAATCGGGATGCTCTATCCAATTGAGCTATATCAGTACAATATTACTTGTGCACTTGAAGGGAGTCGAACCCCTAACCTCCTGATCCGTAGTCAGGTGCTCTATCCAATTGAGCTACAAGTGCTTTTTTAAACGGACTGCAAAAATAGGATTTCTTTTCAATCCGCTATAATATTTTTCAAAATTACTTTACGGCTACTGCAATTGCTGCAAAATCAGGCAGGTCGGTGGCTACTTCAAGCACTTCGGCATACACTATATTTTGCTCTTCGTCAATCACAAACGCCGCACGTTTCGAAACGCCCTTCAGCCCTAAAACAAACTCAGCGTATATGCAACCGTAAGCAGTTGAAACCTCCTTATTAAAGTCTGAAAGCAATTCAAACTGGTAATTGTTTTCCTCTTTAAATTTTGCAAGGGAAAAAGGCGAATCAACAGATATACCTAAGATTACTGCATTTAACCCATCATAATAGCCAAAATTATCGCGCATGGTGCACAATTGAGTTGTGCAAGTACCTGTAAAGGCAAACGGGAAAAAGTGGAGTACTATCTTTTTTCCTTTAAAATCGGACAACGATACTGGCTTTTTCTCTGTTGATATTAAAGTAAACTGCGGGGCGGGTGAACCTGGTTGTAATGACATAGTTGATTTTTTATGCAAAGAAATAATAATTATCGTGAACGGTTTTGGGCGACCAGATTTTTTACATTAGGGTGTCTTTATATAAACTTGAGCAGCCTATCACATAACAGCATATTTATTCGGCTATAATTGCCAAATGACTAACAAGATCATGAAAATAATCAGCCGACCATATCTCAATTTTTCCAGGATCGGGAATAAACCGGATAATATCAGCCTTTACACGATCTAAATTCACTTCGTCGATTTTTGAATTTAGCAATTCCTTGAACTCTTTTTCCGTAATTGTATCCCTAGGCCAATCGCCGCTATCTTGCGCTCTTAACACAAAGTGATCAAGGTTTATCGGTACACCCATTTTTATATACCATTCCACATCATACCAATCGCGGCCCTTCACATTATTCTTCCATTTGCGGAACAACAATGCATGCATTTTACCGGCAAACAGATCGGAAATAGTAAAACACTTAACATAAAATGAAAATGGTTTTAATAGCAGCTTTTCTTCTGTCTCAAAACCTAAGGGCGGGCGGGTGTCAACCTCAAGTTTTATTTTGATATTTGGTTTTTGATCCAGTCCGTTTTGCGGAATAATATCCTCCAAAACCAATTCTTTCCATATCGTTTCTGATTTTAAAAACGCCGATTGAATATTGTTTTGAATAACTTTTTCTTTCTCTTTTACCGAAACCTTCATGCCCAACGATTCAAATTCAACCAAAATGGCATCGAGATATTTATCAAGCGAGAATTCAGGGCTTACAGTCAGCAGGGAAAAATCAAGGTCTTCGGAAAAGCGGTCGAGCCCATAAAATATTCGCAGGGCCGTGCCGCCATAAAAAGCGGCTTTTTCAAAAAAGCCTGCACGTTGCAGTCCGGCAAGGGCAATCTCCTGCATAATCTCCCGAAGCGCTTGTAAAGCTTCTTCTTTGTTTGCAGGCTTATAAGTATCCAGCCACTCTTTTATCATAAATTGTTTATCATTTTAATTATCATCGATAAGCTATCCTTTTTGGCAGCATCATGCAACCATGATAACATCGAAACAGTATCAAAATCTTTCAGCCTTTCTTCATCCATCCTAAGATCATCTACCAGGTAATACCACGCATCTTTTTTACTTCTTAGCACCAGTCCCGCAGTTGTGATCACTTTATCAAATAAAGCTTTTTCGGGCGAGGCCATCATAATGTATTGTTCATCGGATAACTTTATTTGCTGAATGCCAAATGAATAATAAGGCAAAGGCAGATGAGTATAACTAAATATCCCCATTGATGTAACGAATTTCCTGGAGGCCTTTGTTGTCATTGATGAAATCTCATAAACGCGTTCTGGGATCAATCCATAATAGGAAAGCGCCGAATCTGATGAGACATAGCTTGGGCCCAATACATGGTTGGCCATCAAAAATGGCTCGGGCTTATTAGCCTTTAATACTGGGCCAGCAATATATAGTCCTTTTTTTACAGATGTTAATATCCCATCAGCAAGCATGTTGTGAACTTTATCATTAGGCCTTTTATAATTCTTTAATATCGATAACAGTAACCCATGAGTTAAAGGTTGCCTTGCATATGACCGTATGGTTTGATTAATATCCATTTACAAATGTATAATTTTAATAGGATAATCTGGAATAACCGATTATCTTATTTCTAATATACAATTCAAAGAACGACAGGATATTTTGATTAACTAAATAATTAGTTTATATTTAACCTTCTTAATCTTCAATACCATGATCAAAAGCTTCATCAAAACCGCATTCCGCAGCCTTTTAAAAAACAAGGGCTTTACATTTATAAATGTATTTGGCCTTGCGCTGGGTTTGGCTACCTGCCTGCTGATAGTTTTTTATGTGTTTGATGAGTTAAGTTATGATAGGTATAATGTCAATTACGACAGGATTTACCGGGTAAACTCCGACCTTAAATATGGCGGGGTGGTTACCTCTTTTGCCATAGCCGCACCGCCTGTGGGCGATGCAATGGTGAAGGAATTTCCTGAAGTTGAAAAAACAACCAGGATAGCCCTGGCAAATAACCTACGTTTTAAAAAAGGGAGCGAAGTTATTGAGGAAGATAGAGGCGTTTATTGCGACCCATCGATATTTGGCATTTTCATACTCCCAATGATCAAAGGTGACCCGAAAACCGCTTTAACGGGGCCTAATGCCATTGTTATTTCGGAAACAGCAGCAAAAAAATACTTTAACACTGTAAACGTAATTGGTAAAACACTTACACTCGTTAATGGTGATGAAAGTAGTCCGCATATAATAACCGGTGTTATTACAGATATGCCTGTTCAGTCGCACTTCAGGGCCGACTTTTTACTGGCTTTAGATGCAAACCAGGACAAAAACTGGGCGACTTTTAGGTTTAATACCTATATCTTATTAAAACAAGGTGCAGACCGGCAAGCCCTTGAAACCAAATTCCCTGGCCTGATACAAAGGCATATGAACAGTAATGGCTTCGACTATAAAAAGTTTGCAACCGCCGGTAATTTTATAAGGCTGGGTTTAACCCCACTAAAAGATATCCACCTTAAATCAAGCCGACAAAGGGAACTCAGCGCAAATGGTGACATACAATACATCTATATATTTTCGGCCATTGCCATATTTATACTGGTACTGGCTTGCATCAATTTCATGAACCTTTCCACTGCCCGCTCAGCCAACAGGGCCCGTGAAGTTGGTGTGCGTAAGGTATTAGGCTCGCCGCGCAAATATTTAATTGCCCAATTTCTTTCCGAATCAATGATGGTAACGCTGACTGCAGCAATAATTGCTGTATTTGCGGCATGGGCGTTGTTGCCGTTTTTTAATCAGCTTTCAGGAAAAGAGCTATCTATAACCACTAATATTATTATTTGGATGTTGCCACTATTGCTCATCATTATTGTGCTGGTTGGTGTTTTGGCAGGCTCATATCCGGCATTTTTTCTTTCCGCGTTTCAACCCATTCATGTTTTAAAAGGCAAGCTGTCAGCAGGGTTCAAGGGTGGTAAACTGCGGGGAACATTGGTTGTATTCCAGTTTAGTATATCAATTTTTCTGATCATCGGTACACTGGTTGTTTACAACCAGCTTAATTTCATACAAAACAAAGACCTTGGTTTTAGCCGCAGCCAGGTACTCATCGTTAAAAATGTCACTACCTTAAAAGATCCAAAAGTGCTAAAACAGGAAATTAAGCAAATACCGGGCGTAATTAATGCCACGCTCACCAGCTTTTTACCCACCGGCACCCTCAGGTGGCCAAACAACGTAGCGCTGGCTTCCGGGAAATCTATCCAGACGGAATTTTGGACAGTGGATGAAGATTATTTAAACACCATGGGGATGAAACTGGCCGAAGGCAGGAATTTCTCATCACAGTCCTTATCGGATTCATCTGCATTTATTGTAAACCAAACCGCAGCAAAAATGCTTGGCTATAACAGCAATGCACCTGAAAACGTCATCTTTAGCAAGAAACCATACCACATCATCGGTGTGGTAAAAGATTTCAATTTTTCGTCGCTAAGGGACAACTTAACACCATTGGTGCTGGTAATGGCGCCTGACTGGATGGCATCATTAAGCATTAAAGTAAATACCACCGATTTGCCGGCACTGATGGGCCGCATAGAAAACAAATGGAAAGCATTAGCGCCCAACCAGCATTTTGAATATTCATTTATGGATGATGATTTTAATGCTCTTTACAGCAATGAACAGCGCATGGGTAAGTTATTTATTATTTTTACCACCCTGGCCATCATCATTGCCTGTTTAGGCTTGTTCGGCCTTGCAGCTTATGCTGCCGAACAGCGCAACAGGGAAATAGGGATACGCAAAGTTTTAGGCGCCAGCATATCCGGCCTTGTAGCTATGCTTTCAAAAGATTTTATAAAGCTGATTGTCATATCCATACTGATAGCAACACCGTTGGCCTGGTTAGTTATGCAAAAATGGCTTCAGGGTTTCGCTTACCGCGATAATATACATTGGTGGGTTATTATAGTAACAGGCTTCGCTGCTATTGTCATTGCTTGTATCACCATCAGCTTTCAGTCCATCAAAGCTGCGATGGCTAACCCGGTTGATAGTTTGAAAAACGAATGAAAGAAGGTTGAAGGTGCGGCTATTATTCAGCTATAGCGATGGGTTTTAAAACCCATCGCTATGGAAAGTTTTAGTTCAGTTTCAACAGTTTATCCGCGTTTCCGTGCGCTATTTTTTCCAAATCTTCCGAAGACAGCCGCATGCTTTCAAGGTATTGTTTCCCCTGCTCATTAGTACTAAAGGGATAGTCGATTGAAAACATAATGTTATCGATTCCAAAAGTATCAATGGCAACTTGTAACGGTGGTAAACTGAACAGGCCGCTAGTGGTAATATGCACCTGGTCGTGCAGAGTTTGTATAATGGAACGCTGGTTATTGCCGCCCTGATCAACGCCAAACATTTTATCGCTGCGCACCATCATCATTGGCAGCATTTCGCCCATATGGCCGATAATGAGTTTTAGATTGGGATATTTATCAAGAGTACCTGATACGATTAATCGTAAAGTATGCAGGGCTGTTTCCGAATGCCAGCCCCAGCCAGCTATGGATAAAAAAGTGCCAGCCTGTTTAGGTAGCTTGCTATAATATGCATCAAAAACTGCTTTTGGCGGCAAGCCGGGGTGCAGGTAAATGGGTACATCCATTTGCTCGGCGCGGACAAAAATGGGGGCATATTTTTCATCGTCCAAAAACTCGCCATTGGTTAGCCCGTTGATGAGTGCCCCGCAAAAATTATAGTTTTTTACTGTACGCTCCAGTTCATCTGCAGCGGCTTCGGGGTTTGTTGTGGGTAAATGTGCAAAAGCCCTGAACCTATCGGGATGAGTGGCTATCCGCTCGGCTATGGCATCATTATATTTTTGAGCAAAAGCAGGCCCATCAGCTGGATTAAGCAGGTCGGCGCCTTCGCCGGCAACAGAAAGTACCTGCATGGTAATACCATTTGAATCCATAGATTGCAAACGTTCGCCATCAATATCTGCCAGCTTTGGCATAAGTTTTTGGATGCCAGGCGACTTGCCTAAATAATGATTGCTTTTGGCTTCCTGCGGGAGTTTATCAACCAGTTCAGGAAATGTTATATGTTCTTCGAGGGTTACTACGCGCATATCGTTTTCTTTTTTTTGATTTAACAAAGATCGCCGTCTATAGATTTAAAAACGTTGATCTGCATCAATAAATCAAATTTTTGATTTTAACCTACTCAGCGCTTCCTGCGAAATATTGAGGTAATTGGCCACCAGTTTATTTGATAGGCGCAAAACATAGTGAGGGTTTTCTTTCAATAAAAGCTTGTAGCGTTCAGTGGCGTCCTGGGTTGCAAAACTTTGCAGACGTTTGGTATTAGTTACATAAGCAAACTCGAGGTAATTGCGGTAAAATTTTTCCCAGGCGGGTATCACATCCAGCAAACGATAAAAATCGTCCCGCGAGATATAAAGCAACTCGGTAGCTTCAATTGCTTTTGTGAATTCTGTTAACGGTTCACCGCTGATAAATGATACCAGCGATGTTGAAAATGTGTTTTCAAAAGCAAACCTGCGCGTTACCTCGTTCCCGTCAACCTTTAAAAAATAAACCCTCAGGCAACCTTTATTTACAAAATACATCCGCCGGGCAGGGTGGCCAATTATATTTATTACTTCGTTTTTCTTGAGCATTAAAGGCTTAAAGTGAGAAAGGACCACATTTAGCTGATCATCACCTATCGCAACCCTGTCTGTTATATATTTACTCAATTGTGTGTACATCATTCTAATTTAACCTGAACCATTGTATGCTTATCTCAACCAAATATAGTATCTATTGGGGCACTTCTTTTTTAATGGCTTTAATATGATACAAAAAGGTAATATCATTGTTGACAATAAACAGTGACAGAAAATAAATGTTGATGAAAGCAATAGTGATAACAAAACCTGGCGGGCCGGAAGTTCTAAAAACAGAAGAACGCCCAACCCCTGCATACTTATCCAATGAAGTACTGGTAAAAGTTGCCGCAGCAGGCATAAACCGCCCCGATGTTTCACAACGCAAAGGCAATTACCCACCGCCGCCAGGGGCGTCGCCTGATATTCCGGGACTTGAAATTGGGGGGACCATCATCGAAACCGGCGCCTATGTTACCCGCTGGAAAGTTGGCGACAAAATATGCGCCCTGGTAACCGGCGGCGGTTATGCCGAATATTGCGCCGTGCCCGACGGCCAATGCCTTTCTATACCCGATAACTTATCATTTGTCGAAGCAGCCTCATTGCCCGAAACATTTTTCACTGTTTGGAGCAATGTGTTTGACAGAGGCCACTTAAAAGCGGGCGAAACGTTGCTCGTGCATGGCGGCTCAAGCGGTATTGGCGTAGCAGCTATTCAAATGGCGGTGGCAATGGGCGCTACTGTATATGTTACCGCAGGTACCGATGAAAAATGCAGGTTTTGTGAAGGCTTAGGTGCAGCCAAAGCCATCAACTATAAAACGGAAAACTTCGCTGAGGTGATTAGGCAAATTACCAATAGCAAAGGAGTAGATGTGATTTTAGATATGATAGGAGGTGATTATACCGCGCCAAATATCAAGTCCTTAGCTTTTGACGGCCGTTTGGTACTCATCAATATGATGATGGGGAAAGATGTACAGGTCGACCTTTCGCAGGTGATGACCAAACGGCTTACTATTACAGGGTCAACACTGCGGGCAAGGGATACAACTTTCAAAGCAGCCATCGCCCAAAATCTTGAAAAACATATCTGGCCGCTACTGGCATCAGGCAAAATAAAACCAATTATTAATGTCGTTTTCCCGGCTGAAAAAGCTGCAGACGCGCATAAGTTGATGGAAAGTAGTGAACATATCGGGAAGATAGTATTGGACATTGAGTCGATTACCTAAAGCACACAAATCAACTTTGGTTACTGCTTATTTAGCTCAACCCAAAATGGCAATTGCACACTGGCATTAGCAGTTAACGCCCCGTAAAGTTTATTGCCTTTTCTATCCAGTTCAAAACTTAGGGTGTACTGCCCCGAGCCTGCATCCGCAACATGAAGATTGCCAGATACGTCAAAGAAAAACCTCCGGCTGCTGTAATCCAGCTTCGCTATCTTTACCCGGGGTAGCGTGGCAAGTTGAAAATAGTTGCTGCCATTCTTATCAACAGTCAGGTGCATATTAATATCTCCTGAAGCCGTATGTATCTTCCCGACCCAACTGCCATAAATCGAATCCGGCAAAGCTTTAACAGTCTCCGCAGCTTCGTTGT
>JABDCF010000114.1 GCA_013288235.1 Bacteroidota bacterium
TCTTGTTCATGCAGCTTTTTTAAAAATTCCTTATCAAACGCTTTAGCTTCATCAATTGAGTTAAGAACACTATGCGAAAAAGTGGTCTCATAATTAAGAAGCGGAAAAACGGATTTTATATCATCAACCAGGTCGATAACGTGGTTTATAATAATGCGCACATTGCCGCCGGTTTGTGATGTGTAGTTAAAATCAAGCGAAGCCAAAAGATAGCCACCTGTTAAAACATGTAATTCTCTGTCCATTTGTTGTTTATAAGGATTTGATGGTATTAGTTTATGATGTTCAAGATAACACTTAAAACGGCAATCAACAAACACAAAGGCGAGTAATACATCGTATCCATTTTCGCGAAGGCGGTAGTTTTTATTTTTTTGAAAAAACCTATGTATTTAAATTCGCCTATGGCGCGTAAAAAGAATAATGCCGCTATTGCCCATATCCCATAATTAAATAACCAGCCAGGTAAACGTACCGAAACTACCCCCGACCTTATCAAAATGAAAACACCAAATAGCAATAGCCCTGCCGCTACCACAAAACAATCTATTTTGCCCGGCTTAATTGTCGGTTTACCATCTGCTTTAGTAGGAATAGATGCTGCTTTGCCACTTTTGCCGCCAAGGCCCCAGTAAATATGTGTGGCTGCCAATGATAGGAAGATAAGAAACAAGATGGCGGCAATCATGGTTTTCATTATGATAATTTAATGGAACATTACCCCAAATTAGATATTAATTGTTTAACCAAGGCTTTTACAAATCAGGCCGGATAAGCTTCTTACTTCAACAAAGTCATCGGCAAGAGTTACTGTGTTTATGTGTGAATCGGTACATATCAGTTTTTTTATTAATCCAGAATCTTTTAGTTTCTGGATTCCATTATTTACAAATAGGCCATGAGTGGTAATAACAATAATATCGGCCGCACCGGCATTTTTATAAGTTACAGCAGCGTTAATAATACTGCCGCCCGAGCGGATCATATCATCGTATATAATAACCGTCTTCCCTTCAACGTCGGCATTTATGGCGCTTACTTCGGTGTGGTCGCCTTTAAGGCGGCGTTTAAGTATAAAAGCGGCGTTAACGCCCATATCATTGGCTAATGATTCTACCCATTTTGCACGGCCTGCATCGGTGCTGGCCATAACAAAATTGTTGCCGCCATATTGGCGTGCTGCTTCAATAACAATATCCTTACAGTAAATATGAACAGGATAAAGGTCGTGCTCAAAATAATATTGTATACCTTCTGAATGAAGATCAAAAAGGAATATTTTGTTGCCTCTGTTGCTTCTGGGAATTGCCGAGAATAAACGTGCCCTTGTTTTTGCGGTCACTATTTCGCCGGGCAAAACAGCCCTTTCCATAGTTGAATACCCAAAATAGGGGACTACCAATGATAATGAATTTGCTCCATAGCTTACCAATGAACAAGCGAGGTCGAATAATTCAAGTGTCGCCTCATCACTAACGGTACCGCCTATAATCACTACGTCCCTGTTTTCAATATTCGATAGTATGCGCTGGTAGCGTTCGCCATCGGTGAAATTGCTTACTTCAAGCTCGCCCTTTTCAAACAATCCGGATGCTAAAACCTTTTCGGCCAGGTATTGATAATCCTTAACATGAAACAGTATCTTTTTCATTAATATTTGCTTTTACCTGTTCAAAATCAAACTCTGTTACTATTTTCCCATTTTCAAATATGGTTTGCAGCATATCATCACAATCCAGCAAATCATTTTGCTCAACAGTTTTAAAGATGCCATTAATTTTAACAAGTTTTAAACGGCCGGCCTTGCTCTTTTTAAAGCTCTCGGTAATTTTGCCATTACTATCTATTTCAGTCGGGCTTTTTTCAACTCTTACTAATTTGTCATTTATTATCGCACTGCTGCATTTAATAGCGAAACGCTGCGTGTCCCTGTCAACTTTTTGCAGTAGTGCGCCGCCCATGCCCAGTACAAGGTTTTCGGCGCTTATGCCATGCTCTTTTAGCGCGCTGTATATTTCTTTTATGGCCACATAGTTTACCCCGTCGCCCTGTATAATCCTCACTTGCGGTGGCAAAACTTTATATCCTTTGGGATTAGTAGTATAGCCGAATTTCTCAAACAATATCTCAAAAACCTCCAGCAAGGTCATAATCGGGTCGCCGCTATCAGGGCGTATCACCAATGTGCCTTTGCGGTTTAATATTAAATCTTTTAATTCAGTTCCCCAATAATCTTCGCAGGCTTTAAAAATATTGTAGCTGTCTGAAACACATGCTATTGTGCCGGTAGGAAATGTTTTTAATACATGCCTGAAAACCTCCAGCTCGCCGTCCTTACCAAGTAAAGTACAAATGCTATGCTCTGTTGCGGGGATGCTTAAGCCATACACTTTTTTGGCGTTATAATATTTAATGGCCATACCTGAACCCGCCAGGTTATCGCTGCCGCTAAAATTTAACAAGTGTGCTGCGCCACCTATCTTCGCGCTTTCAACGCTGCTTACGCCGCGGAAGCCAAAATCATTCAACACAAAATCAATACCTGCTTCAGCGCCTTCGGTCGCAGTTTCACTGTAAAATTGCGTAACTACCTTTTTTACCTCGTTGCTTAGTGTGGCTACTGTGCAAGGGTACCAAACCTGCATCAGCAGGGTCTCTAAAAAATTGGTTAGCCAAAAACATTCCGGATCGGTATTTTCAATGGTCATTAAAACGTTTCCTGTTTGTACAGCCGTGCCCTCGGCCACCGCTTTGATCTTTACAGGAAGATATCCATCGTACTTATCTAAAATATATTGGAACTTTGATTTATCAAACACATCATCGCGTCCAAAAACCTGAGGCAAAAAAGCAGCAGCTTCGTCCAGGTCTTCCTGCGTAAATGCCTGCCCTTCTAAATATTCCTTTAAAATATATTGAAGGCCAAAGAATATAGTTTCGTCAAACATCCCTCCACGACTTTCGAGGTAACTGTAAATCTCGGTTGTGCCAGGGTAGTAAAATTTATGATGTGCATATTTATAAGCATCAGCTAAAAGGATCAAATTTTCGTGTTTCATCACTTTATTTTTTAAAGATATTTTTTAATTATAAAATCAAATAGTTCACCATGCTCCGGGCTTGTGGTGCCATTGGCAATCATTTGTGGTACGTCTGCAAGTTTAAACCAGTTAACTTCGGCGATATCATCCTGAGCAATTGCTGTTCCATCGATATAATCGCAGCTAAAGAACAGTGTAATTATTTTGTCAGCTTCGCTGCGGTACCGCCAGTCGTTTATTTTTGCTGATGTTTCATAGGTCATGTTTGATGTTTGCATATCCCCGCATTCTTCCGTTAATTCCCGCTTCGCCGCGCTTTCGTAATTCTCATCTTCAGGATCAGCAAATCCGCCGATAAAGCGCCATTTATTATTGATGGTCTTTTTTCCTAATAGCAATTCTGTTTTATTATTTCTGAATAGCGCAATATCAACCGTAGGATAAACTTTAGTATATTGATTATAATAAGCATACAAAATCCCTGCCCTAAAATCATTCGAGTCAAAAACCTTATCAGCGTATTGTTTACGCAGTTCAGTTGCGTTGTAGTCACCATGTTCAGGCAGTTCAATGGTTTCAAATTTGCCGCTATAGTAGGGGATAAAGCTGTCCCTGCTACCGTACAAACAAAATTGCTCGGCAGGGAATACGCCTTTCAATAAGTTATCCAGGCTGTTCGACCATTCCTTATCATCTGGATGATCGCTTATGGGCAGCACGATAAGTTCGGGATAATCTTTTTTGATCATTTTTTCCCTTGTGTAATAATCATAGGGGTTTTTCCTGCTGCCGATCAATGGACTCACGCCAAGTAGAATAATGAGCTTAGGGTGACCTTCTTTTACTTTATTGATTAACTGCTGGTGACCAAGGTGAAGGTAAGGAGTTTGGAAACGGGCAACAATTACTGCTGTCTTCATGATAATTTGCGTTAATTATACGCAAATATAAATATGCATTTTGAAAACACAAATTATTTCGGATATTTTTTTAAATTTCAAAGCTGATACCGTCTTTTTTTAGCTGATAGTACTTTTCTTCGTTAAACTTGAAAAGGTTTCCTGGACGGCCCGCGCCATCCAACGATTGTTTTTCGTTTGTTTCTTCAAGAAAACCAAATTTTGTCACTTTCTTTTTGAAATTTCTGCGGTCGATAGGGCGGTCCAAAACAGCCATATACAATTTCTCGAGTTCCGAGAAGGGGAATTTTCCTTCGAGCAACTCAAAGCCAAGCGGTTCATATAATATTTTACTTTTAAGGCGATTGTGGGCTGCGGATATGATGTCGTTATGGTCAAAGGCCAGTTGTCCAATATTTTTTATATTGAACCACCGGGCATCGCCTGCATCAGTATCCGCTTTCAACTCAAAAGCATCGGGCTTAACCAACCCGTAGTAGGTGATGGATATTACCCTGTTACGCGGGTCACGGTTTGGGTTACCGAAACTGTATAACTGTTCAAGATAGTTGATGCTTACGCCAGTTTCCTCTTTTAATTCCCGCTGTACAGCATCTTCCAGTGGTTCATCGTTGCCTACTAAACCACCCGGCAAAGCCCACACATCTTTAAAAGGTTCAATATTTCTTTTTATAAGCAGTACCGACAATCCTTCTTTTGAAGTATATCCAAATACAACTGCATCAACAGCTACTTTAATATCCTGTAAACCCGGCATAGCCACAAAGTTATCAATATGGGTAACTCAAGCAAATGATAAACCGTTTTTTACAACCCAATCTTCAATCCCAAGCCTACAAACCTGCGGTTATTGGTTATTTTGCTAAGATAATATTTCCCGCAAATAGGCAAAGAAATAATAGATTGCTACAAGGGGCAGAAATTATCGTTATTTATCAAACCTATTGTAAAAGCAGGTAAAAACACCTGTTTAATAAAGCGGGTTTTTTAACTTTACAACAGGATTATTTTTCTTTATAAATTCGTATCATTGAAACAAATCGAAAGGCGTAAACCGAAAAGCCAAAATAGAGTAGGTATCGATCTAAACCTTATCACTTATGGGACAATTTGCGTCCAGTATTTCCCTTGATTGGGATCAAATTTTAACCTTAGCAGAAGCAGATATTATATCTCCCGACACAGCTATTGAAGGCCTGGAGCTGATTGCAAAAGGACTGGCGCCGCGGACAATTTTGATAGGGCTTCCCGTTAGCGCCCCAACAGGTAATGACTCTAAACTTATTGCCGCGTTAACTGCGGCGCTTACAGCAGCCTACAACGAATCTATTTTTTTGTTTAATGCAACATTTCCTTTGGTCACTTTGCCAGGCAGTAATACCTGTTTTGGCGTAGTTTTAAATTACGCACCCACTGCCGGCAATTTTCAAAGCCTTACCAGTCAATTGGAAGATTGTTTTTCCCATTGGGGAATACCAATTTCACTGGCACAGCCAATTGCCAGCCAAATACAGCCGCAGGTAATGAACAGTATGTTTACCCCATCGGCAACTTACGGAAGGGCTGCAACCAGCGTAATTAAAATTGCTGATCCGATAATAACTATCGACTATTTGTTTTGGATGGCTGCGTTTGGCGTATTTAATACCGGCCCCGGCCCCGATGGTAACCCGCAATTTGCTGTGATATACAGCTTTACTGCAGCAATCGGCCCGCTTGAGGGCACCATTCAATAAAAAATATATTAATAAGTAAAAAGCTACAACCATAATAAAACCGATGATGAAAACTACAGATCAAACCAGCTCCGGTCAAAAAAATGCAGTTAAACTTACCCAGCCTACAATTCCATTAAGTGTCGCTATTCAAAGGGCGGCGAATTGGAGAAAGTTAGTATCGGCCATTCCTTCGGGGCAAAGCGCAGCAAAAGGTGACGGTTCGTTGAACTCCCCAGCTATACCACAGCAATTAATTTTCAGGGCTATAAATATCAGTATGGCCGATATTGATGCGCTTCGGCAACAACATCCTGACGCCAGTTCGATAAGGCTTTATTTAAGCCTCCCGGTAGCAGAATATCAATTCCAGATATGCGGTATGCTGGTGCCGGTAGATGCACAAAATAAAGATTTGCTTACGCTTGCCAGTAACGAAAATGTAACACAAGATGAAATGCTTAATGACGCATCAAATTCAACGGTATATGATTTTACACAGCCCTGTCCAACAATGTGTGATACAGGGAGCGCTTTATTTAACGAAAATAATAGCGCTGACCCTTACTTTCGTTATAAAAAATAGAAAATGCCTTCAGTAAACTACATATATACAGCTGTTATTGTACCTACAGGGGTTTTAATTCCTATCGGTATCGCTGCTTATCAAAGAAAATATATCAATAAAGCATTAAGAATAATATGGTACTATTTATTATTGGACGGAGCGGCGAATATATTAGCCTCGACACTTGCAGAATTTAATATTCACAACCTCCCTGTACTTCATATTTATACTATCATTGAGTTTTTAATGCTAAGTTATTTTTATCTTTTAGTGTTGAACGATAAAACAACCAGAGTGATAATAAAGTGCCTGATGGTATTATTTCCTGTGTTTTGCATTGTGAACTTTTTATTCTTTCAGAGCATTAATCATTTTAATACTAACACAAGGCCCGTTGAGGCTTTAATTGTAATGGCATGTAGCCTGGCCTATTTTGCCCAAACAAATGATAATAGTATTAAGTGGTCATTGAATCCGGTTAATTGGATGAACATAGGTATATTATTATATTTTTCGGGAGCTTTATTTATTTTTTCTTTCTCAAATATGGTTGTCAGCCATATGAGTAAAAAATATCAAGCGATCAATATTTTAATGTGGAATATTCATGCTACACTGGTGCTGGCGATGTATTTATTATTTGCGGTAGGATTTAGCAAATGCAGGAAACGATAGGGGAGAATATTTTTCTATTAATAATTATGTGTACCGGCGGTATTTCGCTGCTGGTAATTTCATTTGTGCTTTTGTTTATCCGCAACCAAAACAAACTACTTAAAAACAGGCAACAGGTACACGATGGCGAAATGGCCCATCAAAAAGAACTGATGGGCGCCATTATACAATCGCAGGAAACGGAGCGTAAAAGAATAGGGCAGGACCTGCATGATGAGGTGGGCGGTTCCTTATCAAATTTGCGTATGCTGATAAACAGGCTTGATAACGAAGAAACTGGCAGGCAGGAAATTGAGAACGCGGTTGACAACTATAAAAAGCTGATAGATAAAATAATACAGAATGTCCGCAATATATCGCACAACTTATCGCCCCCGGCTTTGGCGTTATTTGGTTTTACAGCGGCTTTAGAAGAGTTGAGCGATATTATAAATGATAGCGGCGGTTCATTTTTATCAATCACTAACCATGCGGTTACAGTTTCAGAACAATTGCCTTATAATACCGCAATGTCCCTTATCAGGATATTACAGGAACTAATATCCAATACCTTAAAACATGCCGGTGCAAAACAGATCGGCATTTCTATTTTTATGGAAAACGGACTGCTGACCATACATTATACCGATAACGGTAAAGGTTATGACAAAGACGACATCAATAATAAGAGGGGGATGGGAATGCAAAACATAGAAAGCAGGATGAACATGATCAACGCCACATACACTGTACAGACAGCCCCTGGGCAAGGGTTCTCTATGTTTGTAATTATTGGTCAGCTACTTTAATATTTATGCCATGACAAACAAAATACGTATCGCCATTGCCGATGATCAAAACTTATTCCGTGAAGGATTAGCAAACCTTTTAAGTACCAACCCTGACTACGAACTTGTAGCGCAGGCAGAAAATGGAAAAGTATTGATTGAACAGATCAGTAAGCTTGAAACGCTGCCTGATATAGCTCTGGTAGATATGAACATGCCTGAAATGAATGGCGTTGAATTGAATGCCATATTGCGTAAAGACTACCCGTCGGTAAAGGTGATCGTACTTTCGGTACATGGCGAGGAAAGGTACATGAGCAAAATGATAGAGTCCGGCGCCTGTGGTTATCTTAAAAAAAACTGTGAAACGGCCGAGTTATTTACAACCATAAATAACACCCATCAATTAGGCTTTCATTTTAATATGGATACGTTAAATGCCATGCGGAATGCGGCAAAATACCGTAAGCAAGGTATTAAAAACCTGAATAATATCCCCATTAGCCTTACAGAACGGGAAATTATGATATTACAAATGATATGCGACGAATTTACTAATACCGAGATATCAGAAAAACTATTTATCAGCAGCCGCACAGTGGACGGGCACCGCAATAATCTTTTAATAAAAACAGGCTGCAAAAATACCGCTGGCCTGGTCATCTTCGCCATAAAACATGGCATCTACGAAGTGAAATTTTAATCCTCCTTCATTTTCCTTGTGGTAAAGCTATACGGGCTATAGCTTCCCTTTAGTCAAAATTTACCGGCAATAGTTTTTACCTGGTTTCCTAACAGGTAAAAACACCTGTATAAAATTATAAAAATACCTGATTGGTACAAAGGGCTTTAAGGCGCATAAACGGGGCTTTAATATGCTGTTACTTTGATGTGTCAAATACAAGGAAGCGCTTCAAAGTAAACTGACAAAGGCCTAAACCGAAAAGCCTGAACAGAGTAGGTAAAAAAATAAATTAAATTCAAATTATCATGTCACAAGTAAAATTATCAAAAGCACAGTTAGCTATTTTAGATGCAATAATAGCAGATGCAGAAGAAAAAGGCAAAACCTCGCTTGGCGAAACAAGCGATTGCTTTATCGACTGCGTAGTGAGCATTGTTACCGCAACTACACCGGTTGTAGCAGCAACAGTCGGCGCAGTTCCAACAGGGCCGGTTTCTTTGGCAAAACTGATCGAGTACCGTAAAAAACAATAATATCGGTGCGTTGAAAATTGATTTGCATTAAACAAATTGGTATCAAAGGCACCCGCTTACCAGGGTGCTTTTGATATTTTTTAACAATCTAAACTTAAAACAATGGCACAATTAATTTATACATTATCTATAGTAATCATTTTTGTTTTGTGGTTTGTTTGCACTATTATTTGCCAGTTTAAAGGCAAATCAGCCGCTTTTATACAAAAGTATATTGATGTGCTGAGGCTAATCCCTTCGTGGACATTTTTTGCACCAAGGCCCGGCAAATCTGATTATCATGTTCTATATCGCGATAAAAGGCCCGATGAATCTTTAAGTGAGTGGACAGAGGTTGAATTATCAGAAGGTAGAAATTTCTTTGATTTTATCTGGAACCCCCGGAAACGCAACAAAAAAGTGCTATCGGATATTATCCAAACTCTTATAATAACCTTTAGCAGGTATCCAAAAGATCAGGACCGCACATTTTTAATGTACACGTTCCCTTATATTATGGTGCTGCATTTGGTTACCCGGCAGCACAGTAAAGTAAACGATCCGGCGTTCAGGCAGTTTGTACTCGCAGAGTCTCCTGGTTACCTTGAAGACAGTGATCCTAATTTTATTCTCCTATCGAAATTTCATGAATTAAATTAATTTACAATGACAACATTAAATCACATTTACGTAATCATATATTCAATATTTGGCCTGGGGGTTTTTATATCAACCACCGAATATCTTGCCGGTATTAAAATTTTTTCATCAGAAGGAATGCTGTCATGTGACATGCAGCAAATAAACCTGGTAAAAAATGACAACAGCCATTTTTTAAATCGGCTTTCGGCGGCAATTTTCACAGAAGAGCGGCTTAAATACGTTTTCCTGATAAGGTGCGTCAATATCATATTGCTTTTCATTATCCCCTTTAATACGATAGCCGGATGGATCCTTCTGATTGCCCTTGGCGTTAGTATTTACATTTCATCATTGATAACCCGCTATGGCAGCGATGGATCGGATCAAATGACCATGCTGATTATTATTACATTTATCTTATGCCAGGTTCCTTTAAATAACACACTATTATTAAATGCAGGCATTTGGTTTATTGCATTGCAGTCATGCCTTTCTTATACAGTAGCTGGTATATCAAAACTTGTATCCGTGGAGTGGAGAACGTCCATAGCTATGCGATTGATTTTTTCAACCAAAACGTTTGGCTCCAGGAAGGCGGCTTTATTTCTTAAGAAATATCGTTTTATAAATATTTTGCTTTGCTGGAATGTGATGCTTACTGAAGCGCTTTTCCCCGCGTGCCTGCTGCTTCCATTACCTTTTGCTATAATTTTCCTTTTGTGGGGGTTTACTTTCCATTTGCTTAATGCCATCATTATGGGCCTTAACTCATTTTTCTGGGCTTTTATGGCAACTTACCCAGCCATAATTTATGTAAACATGCAAATTCATCACGCTTAGTATTGTAGTTATGACTAATGACATTATTGTTTTTGACGGCGACTGTAACTTCTGTAACAGGTATATAAACTTTGTTATAAAACATGACCACAGCAACAGGTTTGTGTTTGCGCCATCGGGTTCAGCAGCCGGCCGCGCCTTAATAAAGAAATCTAACCTTGATCCAAATTGCCCTGATAGTATCATTCTGATTTGTGAGGGGCAGGTGTTTACCCATTCGGATGCCGTATTAGGAATAATCAAATACCTGGACAATAAGCTATGGCTGCTCGGCGGGTTTAAAATAATACCAAAACGCTACCGCGATTTCTTTTACAAGTGGTTTGCGGCAAGACGTTACATGTTATTTGGAAAGACAACGAGCTGCAAAATCCCGTCCCCCGAAATAATGTCAAGATTTTTGAACTAATGCCAGGCAAATGATGCTTGCAAAATAGGCTATAATATTGTCTCGACAATCAATGGTAACAAAAGGGCCTTTTTCTTAGGGCAAAAAGACCTATTTAAATGGTCATTATTTGGCAACAAATTGTGATATTTAGCTTTTTATTTTACTATGAAAACCATCCACTGGGGCATATTAGGCACAGGCCGCATCGCACATAAATTCGCATCAGATCTTAAGCTGGTTGAAGATGCCGAACTGATTGCCGTTGGTTCGCGGTCGCCAAAATCTGCCGATGATTTTTGTAAAGACTTTCCTGTAAAACATTCACATGGCAGTTATGAAGCCCTTGTGAAAAACCCGGATGTTGATGTGATTTACATTGCCACACCGCATAACCTGCATTATGAAAATACATTGTTATGCCTGCGCTATAGTAAAGCAGTTTTATGCGAAAAACCTTTTGCCATGAATACCCGGCAAGCTGCCGCAATGATTGCCCTGGCCAAAGAAAAAAAAGTGTTTTTAATGGAAGCCTTATGGACAAAGTTTCATCCGCATTATATAAAAATGCTGGAAATGATAGGGCAGGGGCTATTGGGCGAGATAAGATCGGTGTTGGTGAATTTTGGCTTTAAGCCGATAGCGCCAATCCCGGCAAGGTTATTTGACCCTGCATTAGGCGGCGGTACAGTAATGGACATTGGCATATACAATGTTTTTATTGCCGTGAGCGTATTAGGCAAACCTGATCATATTGAGGCAACGATGACACCTGCTTCAACCGGCGTTGATGAACAATGCGCTATACTTTTCAAGTATAAAAATGGCGCAATGGCGCAACTGTTTTCTACCTTTTCATCAAACCTTGCTACCGAAGCTGATATATGCGGCACCGAAGGCAGGATACGGTTGACCTCAAGGTTTTACGAACCCTCGTCTACAGTTGAATATTATAAAGAACGGGTAGATAGTAAAGAGGTTATTCCCATAGCAAAAGAACCCGGCTTTGGCTACCAATACGAAGCACGGCACGTAAACGATTGTTTAAGAAAAGGACTCACTGAAAGCCCGGTTATAAGTTTTGCCGATACTTTATTGTTAATGGAAACACTTGATAAAATAAGGGAAATAGCGGGGATACGATACCCGGCCGATGGGTTGAAGTAAGTTTGCCTGATGCCTTGTTTTAATCCTTCTTTTCCAGTAACGGCCGCGGGTCAAAAACTACTTTTAACGAGTTGATCTTGTCGTTGACCAGGTGATACCAGCCACAGGAAAAAATGGTGGCATTGCCCATGTTGATGTCGTAGAACAGGCAAACATCATCATTATCTGCAAATACCTTTTTAACCTGGTATTTAAATTTCATATGCTTCATATCGTTGATATAAGCATCAGCGCTATCGCGCGAACCCATAACGCCATCAAATTTCATCCCTGGAGCCAACTGTTTACCGGCGGTTGTAAAATCTTCATCATTTAGGGCGTTTATAAAAGTAAGTACTACCTTTTCGGAATTGCTTATTAACGTTTCTGCCATGATTTTCATTTTTTAAGTTTTGATGTTAAACTAATATACAAATAAGTTAAGTCCGGGTTTTATGAAGTACTGAAAAGCTGCGGGGAATAATCCAGCCTGCTTAAGGTCTGATGATATGATTATTACATAATTGAACAAATTTGAATAACTTTTGAACAGGCATTTTACTGTTATATCGCCAACTTTGAACCAAACTAAAATAACGATCCTTATGTCATTAAAACCGACCGTCCCGCTGCTTTTTATATTTTCGATATTCTCAGCGCTGAGCGTCAGCGGCCAGCACGTTACAAAGTATAACCTCGTTAAATTATTAAAAGAAAACGGACTCGATACTACCTATGGCACGCAAACGCATATATTAAACAGCACACAAAAACGTGCCATATCCACAATGGGTACCGTATGGCTCAAGGGTGTTAACTTTAAGGAAGGCACTATTGAAATTGATCTGCGCGGAAAGGATGTATTTTTGAAAAGCTTTTTAGGCATTGCGTTTCATGCAAAAGATCCCACTACTTATGAGGTGGTCTATTTTAGGCCGTTCAGGTTTAACAGTACCGATACACCCACCAGGAAATGGTCGGTACAGTACACGAGTCTGCCTGGCTTTGATTATGATAAATTGCGTAAAGCCCATCCGGGTGTTTATGAAAATGACGTAAACCCGGTGCCCATAGCAGATGAGTGGTTCCATGCAACTATTATAGTTAAAGGCGATTGGGTAACAGTGTATGTTAACCACTCGGCAACAGCATCGCTCAAAGTCCAAAAGCTTAATGAAGTTACCGATGGCAAGATCGGGTTGTGGAGTTCCGCAGGTGCTTTAAGCGGCGATTTTGCCAATTTAACTATTAGTGAATAAGTTAAGAAAGAACCAAGAGTCAACAGCCTGGAATCAAAACATCTGCACTTTTTTATCTTTGGCGCCGGGTCCTTGGTTCTTGCTTCTTGACTCTTGATTCTATTGCCTATTTTACTTTCATCAGCTCGTAATGATCACCTTCATCATCAAGAACCGCTTTTATAACTTTTCCATCAGGGCCTTTTACAAAATCAATATCGGTATCCATTATCTTTAAAAAAAACTGATGATCATTTTTTGCATACAGGTTTGTTTTTGGCAGGTACACCGTTGGCGATTCTACTTTTAACTGTCCGTTTATAATGGTAACAATGGCTTTTATCTTACCATCATATTCACCCGTATATTGTTGCAGAACCGATGGCGGCAATTTTACACTTGCCTTGTAGGGGGTATAGCCCTCCCAATACCAGGGGATGGTAACCCCGGTTACTTTTTCCACCAGTTCTTTAAAAATACTTTCGCCGTTGGCATCATTGCAAAATATTACCAGCGCAAATTTTTTATCCGGGATGCCTATCACATAATTTACCCAGCCAATGCCATGGCCTTCCTTGAAAAATGCCTTGCCATACGGAGTGGTAAAAAGGCCCCAGCCTAAACCGTAGCCTAAATGTATAGCACTGTTATCGCCAACACTATCGGCGCTTAGCTCGTCAAACTGCCTTTTGGTGTAAATGCCTACCTGCTGCGAAAACATTTCTTTTTTAGATACTGCGGAAAGCCGTTTGCCCTGCAATGCCGCTATCATAAATCGCGAATAATCGCCTACAGTGGTTTCCATCGAGCCCGCGGCAAATTCAGTATGGAAACGCTGCTTGGTTATAGTATCCCCGTTATAGTCGTGCCCCAAAGCATAATCCTTTTCAAAATCAGGCTGCCATAAAAAGCT
>JABDCF010000115.1 GCA_013288235.1 Bacteroidota bacterium
GGTAACCAACTGTTGATATCGACGCAATGGCCGATGAACTGCTCATGTTTTTTGATTTTCCGGCAAGGCTGAATACCATTGGCACCACGCACGATACACCAAAGCCAACCAAAATAAAACCAAGTTGGGCAGTAACTACATATGGTAAGGCCACTGCAATTGCCAGGCCGCTAAAAATAAAAAGTCCGCTAAATTTCAGTACAGTTTTAATGCCCAGCTTTGTTACTATCCTGTCGCCAAAAAACCGGCCGGTAGTCATTGCTATTAGATAAATTACAAAGGCGGCTGTTGCCAATGTTTTATCGGGGTTAACTTCTTTTTGAAAATAAAGTGCACTCCAGTCGTACATGGTATTTTCGCAGGCCATGCAGGCAAAGCATATAAAGGAGAACTTTAATAAATATTTATCGGGCAGGGAAAATACGGGTTTACGAGTCTGGGGAATAGGTTTTTGATGGAGGGTGTCATTTATAAAATAAAGGGTAAAAATTGCAAGCACAACACTTATAATAATAAAGTGCAGCTTTGGCATAATATTAAAATATACCATTATAAGGCCGATGCCAGCCCCTGCAAAACCCGCCAGGCTCCATATACCATGAAACGTTGCCATAATGGACTTTTTGTATAATGCTTGTACTGCTACGCCCTGTGTGTTTATAGAAAGCGTCATGAGGTTGCGGGCCGAGCCGAAAAAAAACATCACCGTAGCCAACTGCCACATGCCATTAGTAAAACCTATTAAAATCAATATTACACATAGAAAAAGGGAACCAAAAAGCATAACTGCCCTGCTACTATGCCGTGTTAGCAGCCAGCTGGTAAACGGCATGGTTAACATAAGTCCGATAGGTAAGGCAAATAAAACAATACCTAATTGCGCATCATTCAGATGTAACTGGTGCTGGATGGTTGGGATGCGTGAAGCCCACGTTGAATAACCAACCCCCGAAATGAAAAAGAATATGGCAGCGCCTATCCTGTATTGTTTTGGGCTGCGCGTATTTATCGGTTGCTCGTCCACTAAATTTATAAAGCACCTAAAATACAAGTTTGCATGCAATAATATCTTAAACTTTCATCCCGGCTTTCTGTTACTATTAATACCATGGAGCAGATACCACTTTACCCGCTGAAATTTGAACCCATTTATCAGTACCGTATATGGGGTGGCCGCAGGCTTTCCAATTTGCTTACCAAGCCCTTACCCCCAAACGACCCGATTGGCGAGGCTTGGATATTAAGCGACCGCGACGACCATCCCAGCAAAGTAACCAATGGCAAACTAAAAGGGCAAACCATTAGCCAGCTATTTGAACATTCAGCAGATCAGTTAATGGGCAGCCTTGCCGGGAAGTTTAAAAGATTCCCTTTGCTGTTGAAATTTTTGGACTGCCAGCAGGTGCTTTCGGTGCAGGTACACCCATCCGATCATCAAAAAAAGTATATCCCTAAAAGCGAAAATGGAAAAACAGAAAGCTGGGTGGTGCTTGAAACGGGCAAGGATGGTATTATTTATGCCGGCCTGAAACCGGGAACTACTGAAGAAAAAATAAGAGCAGCCCTAGATGAACACAAAGTGGCTGACGACCTTGCCCATTTTAAACCAAAATTAGGCGATAGCGTACTCATAAAAGCTGGGACGGTACATACCCTTGGTGATGTAGTTGTTTTTGAAGTACAGGAAAACAGCGATGTAACTTTTCGTTTATATGATTGGGACAGGATAGATAAAAAAACAGGCAAACCGCGTGACCTGCAAGTTGACGAAGCTTTGGCCTGCATTGATTTTACTAAAACTGATATTGGGCCGGTAAAACCCGCTATAGAAACGGAAGCGCCGGCATTAACCGAATTATTAGTCGATGATGAGCATTTTAAAATGCGGCGCTTTACGGGAGCTTTACCATTTATGGTTGGAAGCGATAATAATCCACGTGTACTGGTTTGTATAGAAGGCACCGGTGAATTGGATAACAAAAATGAATTTTATACATTTAAAAAGGGTGAAGTAATACTTATACCTGCTGTTACCGGCGCTTGTCCGTTTGTTCCAAAGGGTAAGGTAATATTGCTGGAAATTGCCTTGCCGGAGGATTAACCTAAAGCCCCGTGACACAATAATTATGAAAAAATTAATAGTATTTGACCTTGATGGTACGCTTGCCGAAAGTAAAGCGGCTATTGATAAGGAAATGTCAGTGCGGCTGGCGGCGCTTTTAACCATTGCTAAGGTGGCCATAATTTCGGGCGGGGATTGGCCGCAATTTGAAAAGCAGGTGCTGGCAAACTTGCCGAAATGGAAAAAGCTGCAAAATTTATCCATATTGCCGACTTGCGGCACAAAGTTTTATCAGTATAAATCGGGCTGGAACCAGTTGTATGCCGAAAACTTTACCCCTGCGCAAAAAGAAAAAATAATCACTTCGCTAAATAAAGCAGTTGATGATTCGGGCTTTGGGGCAACAAAAACATGGGGCGAAACCATTGAAGACAGGGGAAGCCAAATAACCTATTCGGGATTAGGGCAACAGGCGCCGCTGGACGAAAAGAAAAAATGGGACCCCGATTTTGCTAAACGCGACAAAATAAAACAACGGCTTGATAAAATGATCCCCGAATTTGCAGTGAACCTCGGCGGAGCAACCTCGGTAGATGTAACTAAACATGGGATCGACAAAAAGTATGGCATCCATAAACTGCGCGATGTTTTAGATATAAAGATCAGCGAGATGATATTTATTGGCGATGCTATATTCCCCGGCGGCAATGATTATCCAGCCAAACAAGCAGGTGCATTTTCTGTCCGCGTAAGCGATCCGAACGAAACAAAAAGGGTGATAGAAGGTATAATAGCTTGTTTGGACGACGATGGCCATTATAAAAAAGGTTTCTGATCAAATTATCCGTAAACACAAATAACAAAATGATAGAAGTAAAAAAAGAAGGTGTTATACTTAGAAAGGCCGATATAGATTTTGAGAACGAAGGGGTATTAAACCCAGCTGTGATCAGGGAGGGGGATATGATACACCTTTTTTACCGGGCCGTGCATAAAGGCAACTTTTCGAGTATTGGTTATTGCAGGCTTGATCATCCTTTACATGTAATAGAGTGCCGGGACTCGCCCATTTTGTCACCTGAGTTTGAATATGAGTCGCACGGCATGGAAGACCCCCGCATAGTAAAAATTGATGACATATTTTATCTTACCTACATCGCGTTCGATGGTGATAACGCGCTTGGCGCATTAGCTACTTCAACTGATCTTAAACATTTTAAAAAACATGGCATCATTGTACCCCGGATAAAATATGATGATTTTGACCGCTACACCAGCAATAAAAGCGAACTGAACGAGAAATACCTGCGGTATAATAGGGGCGCAAACATCCTGGCTGATAAAGACCTGGTTTTTTTTCCGAGAAGGATAAATGGTAAATTAACCTTTTTGCACAGGATAAAACCCGATATACAAATAACAGCCGTTAATGAACTTTCGGAGCTTACCATGGAATTTTGGGTAGATTACTTTTTGCATTTTGATGAACATATTTTTTTGGCGCCAAAATACCCGCACGAAGTAAGTTATGTTGGCAGCGGTTGCCCGCCCATTGAAACAGAACACGGATGGCTGATAATTTATCATGGCGTAAAGGATATGATAAAAGGTTATGAATATTCGTGTTGTGCAGCGCTAATGGATACTAATGACCCGCAGAAAGAGATAGCCCGGTTGCCATATCCCCTGTTTAAACCCGAGCTGGATTATGAACTGGCCGGTGATGTTGATGACGTCTGTTTCCCCACCGGTACAGTTTTATATGGTGATGAGCTATACATATACTACGGCGCAGCTGATGACATTATCGCCTGCGCATCAGTAAGTTTATCAGGATTGCTCGACGAACTATTAAAATGTGCGAATGCTTAAATGTGCAGATCTTAGACATGAGAGTTTTATCATCCACACATCTGAAATCTGCACATTCGCATATTATTCTATCGTAATAGTTCCGCTTTGCTCAATATTTCGTGATGAGGTGCCTGCAAGCAACTTATATTTGCCCGGCTCAACTACCCATTTGCTGGTTTTAACATCGTAATAAGCCAAATCTTTAACAGGAATATTTAAAGTAACATTGGCCGTTTCGCCGGGAGCTATTTCTATTTTTTTAAACGCTTTAAGCTCCTTTTCAGCACGATCAACAACCGAACCTGTTTTGCTTACATAAAGCTGAACGGTTTCTTTGCCAGCGTATTTGCCTGTGTTTTTTACTTTTAAAGTAGCTGTTATATTTTCAGATGGGTTGTAGCTTTTTTTATTGGTGAAAAATCCAGAGTATTTATAGTCAGTATATGATAAACCATAGCCAAAACAATACAGCGGTTCAATCTTTTTAGTGTCGAACCAGCGGTAACCTACAAGAATGCCTTCTTTATAGTTAACCTGTAAGTTTTCGCCGGGATAAGCATCTAAAGCGTGCGCAGGCGAATCTTTTAATTGAGCGGGGAAGGTAAACGGCAACTTACCTGATGGGTTTATTTTGCCAATTAAAACATCAGCGAGTGCATTACCATTTTCGGAACCGTTATACCATGACCATACTATGGTGCTGTTGTTCTTCCTAATATCGCCGATGTCATATGGCGCCCCGCCAACCACTACCACAATGGTGTTGGGGTTAACAGCGGTAACAGCATCAACCAAAGCCTGTTCGCTGAACGGCAGGATAAGACTTTTGCGGTCGCGGCTTTCGCTTTCGTATTCGCGGTTACCCCCGATGAATAAAATGGCCATATCGGTGCTTTTCGCGGTAGCTACTGCCTGTGCAATCAGGGCCGAATCGGGTTTTGCGTTTTCTGTTCTGGCATTTTTTCCAAAAGGCCTGTAAACGCCCGAATATCCCTGGGCATATTTAATATCAACGGTTTTGCCAAGCCTGTTTTGCAAACCAGCCAATGCGGTGACTTCATAACGGGCTTTAACCCCTGCTCCAAAACCGCCTAAATGGAAAGTGCGTGTGGCATTATCACCTATTACGGCAATGCTTTTTATAGCCGATGTATTTAAGGGCAGCAAGTGCTTGTCGTTTTTTAACAGTACAATTGATTCAGAAGCTATATCGTAAACCGTTTTGCTATGTTCCGGTGTGTTAATTTTTCCCTCAGGCTGATTTTCGCTCATGGCGGTGTGGTATAATACCCATAAAATACGGTGTACTTTTTCATCTATCACCTTCACGCTTACTTTACCCGCTTTTACTGAATCAAGCAATTTGTCAGCAAAAAAGTACTTGTTATAAGGCGGCTGTGAACCCATTTCAAGATCGAGACCATTATTGGCTGCATTAACAGTGCTATGAGTGCCTCCCCAGTCGCTTATCACCATGCCTTTAAAATTCCATTCGCCTTTTAAAACCTTATTCAGTAGGTAATCATTTTCGGAACAATAAACCCCACGAAGTTTGTTATAAGCCGACATAATTGTCCAGGCATTGCCTTCGGTTATTGTTGCTTTAAACGCTGGCATATATATTTCACGCAGGGCGCGTTCATCAATATTTACGCTTACCCGGCCGCGTTCTACTTCCTGGTTGTTTACAATAAAATGTTTTACACAAGCCGCTACATGCTGGCTTTGAATGCCTTTCACCGATTGCACAGCAAGGCGGGAGTTCAAAAAAGGGTCTTCCGAATAATATTCGTAAGTCCGTCCGCAAAGCGGGGTACGGCATATATTAAAAGCGGGGGCAAGCATTACATTTTTACCACGGGCCCTGGCTTCTTCGCCCATATCGTGTCCGTAGCGATAAGCGAGTTCGGGGTTCCATGTAGCTGCCAGTGCTGATCCGTTAGGAAAAAAAGTAGCTGAATCGGTTGTCAGGTTTGCTGAGCCCCATCCTTCTTTAACATCTTCGCGTACACCAAGCGGACCGTCGTCGGTCATTATTTCGGGTATGCCCAGACGCTTTATACCCCCTGCCGAAAATATGCCATTGGCATGCAGCAGGGATATTTTCTCTTCAAGTGTGAGTTTTTTAATAACCGCATCAATTTTCCCGTCGAGGGATTGGGTTTTCCTGGTTTGTGCGTTTACATTGGTGAACACAGCAGCTATTAAAATGCAGCAGATCAAGCATCCTGAAAATTTAACTTTCATGGTTTTTATACTAATGGATTGGGTTTACCGGCTTAATATCCAGGTGGCGGGCCGCCCGGTAGTGTATTGTTAACACAATAATAAAATTAAAATGCCGGTTTGAAAAATTATGTTCCATCTAAGATGATTTTAATTTAGGTTTTGTTGAAAATAACCGGATTGGTAATCCCGCCCGACATTTATGACAACATTTGTTGCATTAAATTTAACATTTGTTGTATCGGCTTAGCGTGTAAAATTATATTTTTACAATATGCATTTATTATAAACCAAAGATTCGGCCCATATCTTCCAAATGCATTAAACATTATTGAAATTATAGCTGTAAAGTAAGATTGCTTTACTGAGGTAAAGTAGGATAAAAACAGGTTTAATGTTATTACTGTTATGTTAATAATTATTTTGAAAATTTAGGTAGTTAGTCTATATAATGTAACCAATTATAGTAAAAAACATTATGCGTTTTAAAGTTTACTTATCGTTCGTGCTCCTTACATGTATGCTGCAACGGTCATATGCGCAAAACGATCAGTATAAATTTTCACATTTAGATATAACAAATGGTCTTTCTGATAACCAGGTTAATTGCGTTTTTAAAGATGATAAGGGTTTTATGTGGTTTGGTACCACATCAGGCCTCAACAGGTACGATGGTTATAAATTTAAAGTATTTAAACACGATGCAAATAACCCCAATTCATTAGGCGAGAATCATGTTTTGGATGTTAACGAAGGGCCCGAAAAGAAACTGTGGATATTTACCCACAGCAAAATTAGTATCTATGATCCGGCCACCGAAAAATTTTCGAATGATATAAGTGCCGCACTTGCCAACTACCGGATACAAACCAACCAGGTTACCTTAATAAAAAAAGATACGGGAGGAAACTTTTGGTTCCTCACAAAAAACAGTGGGCTGTACTGTTATCACCCGCAAAATAACTCTACGGAGTTTTATAATGCCTCGCCAAAATCAAAAGCGATACTGCACTCAAACTATGTAACGGATATTGCATGGGCCAGCGGAAATAAGATATGGCTGCTTTATAACGATGGGACTATTGACCAGTTAGACACCAAAGCGAACAAAATTATATATCAATATACAGGGGTGGCAAATGCGGTAGGTAACAGGGAGCAGTATTATAACTTGACTATTGACAACAAAGCGAATTTATGGGTTTACTCGGCAGCCAGCCCCGTAGGTGTTTATTACTACAATACGCACAATAACAGCCTTTTGCATTTTAGTAAAGATGGCCTCGAAAACAAGCTTAACTCTAATATTATAAATAGTATCGTACAGGCTGACGATGGCAAAATATGGATCGGTACCGATCATGGCGGAATAAATGTGGTTGACCCGCAGACCTATAATGTTACCTATGTAATGAGCAAACAGGACGATTCAAAATCGTTAAGCGGTAATAGCGTGACGTTATATAAAGATAATGAAGGAATTATATGGGCCGGCACATTTAAACAAGGATTGAGCTATTACCACACCGGCATTATGCAATTTCCCCTCTACAGGCACTTTCCGACCGATCAGAAGAGCCTGCCGTTTGAGGATGTAGACTGTTTTGCCGAAGACGAAGCTGGGAACTTATGGATAGGAACAAATGGCGGGGGCCTGATTTATTTTAATAGGGCGAACAATACCTATAAGAAATACAGACATGATCCGTCGAACTCAAATAGTTTGTCGAATGATGTAGTGATCAAGTTATACATTGATGATGAACATGAATTATGGATAGGCACTTATTTTGGCGGTTTAGATTATTTTAACGGGAACACGTTTGTTCACTACAGGCACAATGACCAGGTGCCGGGAAGTATTACTGACGATCGTGTCTACAGTATTTTCGAAGATTCCAACAAAAACATTTGGGCAGGTACTTTTTCGGGCGGGTTGAATATTTATGATCGTAAAAGCGATTCCTTTTTGCATCCTAAATACCCAATGCATTCGGAGTACACATCGATAATACTTGAAGACCGTCAAAAAAACATATGGATAGGAAGAGACCAGGGTATAGATGTTATTGAAAAGAAAACAAATACGGTCAAGCATTATGTTAATCAGCCTAAAAATCAAAACAGCCTGGTTGCTAATGATGTAAATACAATTATACAAGATAGCCGGGGACTAATATGGATTGCAACGAAAGATGGTTTAAGTATATTGAACCCCCAAACGGATAAATTTTTAACCACTGATGATGGAATTAGTTTCCCCTCAAACAACGTTTCAAACATTTTAGAAGACAATGCAGGCACAATTTGGGTAAGCACAAACAACGGCCTTGCAAATATTAAACTCATTAAAATGGGAGATAAGTACAAATTTCAAATTTATAACTTTAATGAGCTGGATGGCTTGCAGGGCAGGGGATTCAATTTAAATGCCGCCTTTAAATTAAGAAACGGCGAACTCATATTTGGGGGTGCACACGGTTTTAATTTATTTGATCCCCGTAGAATAAATATATTTAAACCAAAGCAAAGCTTAGTATTTACTGATTTTCAACTATTTAATAAAAGTGTCGGCGTTGGCGATTCAATAAAGGGGAATGTTATTTTAACCAAATCGATATATGAAACGAAGGCGTTGACTTTAAACCATAATGAAAATGTTTTTAGCATTGAATTTGCTGCCTGCGATTACTTTAACCCTGATAAAATAAAGTATCAATATACCCTTGAAGGATTTGATAAGGGGTGGATAACATCGCCAAGCAGTGACCGCAAGGCTACATACACCAACCTTGATGGCGGCGATTATACATTTAAGGTAAGGGCGCAAAATGCCAACAATGCGGGTGCCACCGGCTTAATTACCCTTAAGATAAAAGTATTGCCACCATTTTGGAAAACACCAATAGCCTATTTGAGCTATTTTCTGTTGGTTGTTGGCATATTGTTTTATATAAGGCATAAAGGCATTATTAAACTAAAGCGGGAATTTGATAACAAGCAGGCAGAGATGGAAGCCGAACGGCAACTTGAGAATGAACGCGAAGAGGCCCGCCGTATGCACCAACTTGACCTTATGAAAATTAAGTTTTTTACCAATGTCAGCCACGAGTTCAGGACGCCCTTATCGCTGATCTTGTCGCCAATTGACGACCTCATAAAAACCACGGATAAGCCTGAACAGCAGCATCACCTTGTAATGATAAAAAGAAACGGGAAACGTTTGCTTAACCTGGTTAACCAATTGTTGGATTTTAGAAAAATGGAATACAACGAGTTAAAGCTATGTTTAAAAAGGGGCGATATTATAAAATTTATAAGCGAGGTTTCCTCATCATTTGCTGATGTTGCCCATCAAAAACAAATTGAATATGTTTTTGAAAGCGAAGTATGTGCTTTCATTACCGATTTTGACCACGATAAAATAGAACGGATTCTTTTTAACCTGCTTTCCAATGCCTTTAAATTTACCCCTTCTGGCGGACATATTGGCGTTATGTTGAATTTATCGGATGCCAATGCACTTGAGGATGAACAAAAAATTCTCGTCATAAAGGTGATTGATACCGGTATAGGAATACCAATAGAAAGCCAGGAAAAAATATTCGAGCGTTTTTTCCAGGATAACATGCCCGAAAGTTTGCTTAACCAGGGCAGTGGTATCGGGTTGTCTATCACCAGGGAATTTATAAAAATGCACGGCGGGACGATAAAAATAGAAAGCGAACCCGACTATGGTACTTGTTTTATTATCGAAATTCCGATGGGAACGCAGGCTGAAGAGGTGTTGGCTGAGACGGTGCTACAGGAAGAACCTTCGTATCGTGTTTTGAAAAATGCAGATGATGCCACAGGGACAAAAAAACCAACAATCTTATTGGTTGAGGACAATGACGACTTAAGGTTTTATTTGAAAGATAATTTAAAACATAGTTTTCATATCATAGAAGCGGCAAACGGGAAAGACGGCTGGCAAAAAGCACTTGCATTGCATCCGAAACTTATTGTGAGCGACATAAGTATGCCGGAAATGAATGGGCTGGAGTTGTGTAAAAAAATAAAGGCTGATAACCGCACTGCCCAGATACCTATTATTTTATTAACAGCTTTAACGGGGGAGCATGAGCAACTGGTGGGCCTGGATAGTGGCGCTAATGACTATATAGTAAAACCCTTTAATTTCGAGATATTGCTTTCGAAAATCCATAACCTGATGCGGATGCAGCAAACAATGAAGCAAACGTACCAAAAACAGTTTGAAATACAGGGAAAGGATATTGTTGTAGTATCCGAGGATGATAAATTTTTAAAGAATGCCCTGGAGTATATCGAAAAGAATATTACCAACCCTAATTTTTCTGTTGAAGAACTAAGCAGTAATTTAAACTTGAGCAGGGTTTCGCTGTACAAAAAATTATTGACCCTTACAGGCAAAACCCCTGTTGACTGTATCAGGACTATACGCTTAAAAAGGGCAGTGCAGTTATTAGAGAAAAGTAAATTAAGCATTGCCAACGTGGCATACGAGGTCGGATTCAATAATGCAGCATATTTTGCCAAAGTGTTTAAAGAAGAATTTGGTATGCTGCCATCAGAATATATTGTAAGGATGAAGGAAAAGGACGAAGCCATCGTTTAATCACTTTAGCAGAAAATCACCTGGTACATTAAACATTTCGAAGCTCATCCGCCATTAAAAAGGCTGACAGCCGAAAAAACGCATCCTAAAAAACATTTGTGTTATACTTATAATCAATTTTGCTATTCGTTTTCAAAAAACCGAAGTAGTTTTAGCCACGATATGGGTTTGCATCCTCAATAATCTCCTTAAAATCACTATTAAATAACTTAAATACATAAATGAAAATAAAACTGCGTTTAAATAAGAGCGTGAATTTTAAATGGGCTTCTCTTTTAATATTAATGCTTGTGTCAGCAGAAGTTACGAAGGCTTCTGTAATTTCCTATAAAAAAAACACCGGGGGTGTTGTCTTTAAACTGGATAAAGGTTTAATGGACATTAGGGTTTGTAAGGCAGATATTATAGAAGTTAAATACACAATTTTTGATGCCTTCCCTGCAAAAAACTCCCTGGTAGTTAATAATCCGTGGAAAGAAAGAGCATTATTCAAGGTGCTTGAACATAACGGGAAAGTTATTATTTCGACAACTAAGCTCATCATCACAGTAGATAAAGCTACAAATGCCATTACCTACACAGATTTAAAGGGCAATGATATAACATCCGAGAGCAGCGAAAATAAGAGCATGAATACTGCTACAATAGCCGGTATAAATACTTATAACTGTAACACTACATTTAATTCTCCCGCTGATGAGGCGTTATTCGGCCTGGGATGCCATCCGGAAGATACACTTTCCATAAATTATAAGGGCCGCAATCAAAGCATGTTAATTAAATATATGACAGGCGCCATACCTGTTATGCTATCTACTAAAGGTTATGGTTTGTTGTGGGATAACTATTCAGCTTCAAAATTTTATGGCGCCGAGGCCAATAATTCACAATACAAATACGTTTCGGAAAGCGGTAAAATGATAGATTATTATTTTTTCTATGGCCCGGAATTTGACCATATAATTGATCTGTACCGCACAGCTACCGGTAAAGCGCCGATGTACCCCAAATGGGCGTTTGGTTTGTTTCAGTCGCAGGATAGGTATAAAACCCAGGCGGAGATTTTGAGCGTTAAGGATAACTATCGCAATAACCACATCCCGGTTGATGCCGTTGTGCAGGATTGGTATTGGTGGTCGCCACTGCCAATCGGGTCGCATATAATGAATAAAGAACGGTATCCTGACCCTAAAGCAATGATCGACGAATTGCATAAGGCAAATATGCACGCCATGATATCTATCTGGCCGGTATTTGGAAGCGGGACTAACGATTTTGATGCCCTGAAAAATAAAGGGTTCCTGACAAGTATTACCTGGGATAATTTTGTTACCCATACGTTTGATACCTATTATGATGCGCACAACCCAAAAGCAAGGGATTTGTACTGGGCGCAAGCCCGCGACAGCGTCATAAAACGCTACGGCTGGGATGCCTGGTGGGTTGACCAATGCGAACCGGACAACGGCAGCCTGCTCGATGAACGCCGCAAAGCAATTTTTTCGGTTGGTAAGGGCATTGACTTTTTTAATACGTATGCTTTGGAGCATGCAAAAGGGTTGTATAAAGGCTGGAGGAATGATATTGCCGGTAAACGTGCGTTCTTTTTGGTACGACAGGCATTTGCAGGTTCACAACGTGCTGCGGTTACCCTTTGGTCGTCAGATGTTTCCACCACGTTCGGGGCGCTTAAATCGCAGATACCGCAGGGCATCAACGCCTGCGTATCGGGTATGCCGTACTGGACGTCAGACATCGGCGGCTATATATCGCATACGGCGCCTGACGGTATCCCTGATTGGAGCAGCCCGGAGCAGCGCGAATTGTTTACACGCTGGTTCCAGTTTGGTACCTTTTGCCCCATCTTCCGTATCCATGGTAAAGGTGAACGGGCTTTGTTTTCAAATAACTGGGATGATAAAACAAAAGCCATCCTGCTAAAATATGATAAGCTCCGTTATCGCTTATTGCCTTATAATTATTCGATGGCAGCCAAAGTAACCAATGAAAATTATACCATAATGCGGTCGTTGAGTTTCGATTTCATGAAAGACAAAAATGTTTACAATATCCCTGATCAGTATATGTTTGGCCCCGCATTTTTAGTAAGCCCGGTGGCACAGCAACTATATACCGGGAAAAATGCAAGTGCAACCGTAAAAACAAGAAAAGTGTATTTGCCTGAAGGTGTTAAATGGTTTGATTTCTGGACAGGCGAAACCTTTGCAGGCGGGCAAACAATTGATGCAGGTGCACCGATTGATATCGTACCGCTATATGTAAAGGCAGGCTCTATCGTACCTATGGGACCAAATATTGAATACGCAACTCAAAATCCTGGCGGTGCAGTTGAATTGCGCATTTATCCGGGTGCTAACGGCGAATTTAAGTTTTACGAAGATGAGAATGATAACTACAATTACGAAAAAGGAAAGTCTTCGATATTTATCATTAAATGGAACGATAAATTGCATCAACTCAGTATATCTGATCGCAAGGGAAGCTTTGCTGGAATGGTGAGAACACACAAATTCAATATTGTACTGGTAAAGCCAGGGCACGGTGTTGACAGCGGCATTAGTGACAAAGCTGATAAAAGCATTAATTATATTGGAAAAGCTATCCAGGTAAAGTTGAAATGAATTGATAGTTGAATTATTTTGTCATTGCTGTTCGCCTCCCACAGGGAACCTCGATGATTTTAAAGTTATGGCGGTTGTCTGTTTTTACCTCAAAACAGCAATGGTATATATCGCCACGCATGCCTCAAAAACCATGGGCATTAACCCCTTCTTATAATTGAGCAACATCATGTAATCTCTTCAAAAGGCCTCCGTTGCGGTATTCAAAATACGTATATAATCCATTGACGTTCAATAATAATGCATAAATAACATAAGTTGTATAAGCATTAACAAAACTGTTATAAAACGTAGCTTAAGTCTCATAATTTCACGTTTCAATGATAGGATAGCTACACGCGTTTAATGGATACTATACTGATGGTTATGGGCGAAGAAAATTTAAAGCTATCACAGTAATAAAAATACACGGTTAAGCGGGCGCATTTGATTCAGGTTTAGTTGATTTTACCTATGGGTAATTCAGCGCTCCGTGTGAGATACGGAGCGCTTTTTTAGCGCCCGGCCCCCAACGGCCTCAACAGCTCTTTAACCTAACCAGCTAACAAAATATGGCCTCTGAATATTGTTAAAAACGCTTGATGACCAGTCATCAAAACTAT
>JABDCF010000116.1 GCA_013288235.1 Bacteroidota bacterium
CTTTCTGCTTCTACCTTTCGGCTTTTACCTTTCAGCTTTCACCTCTTAATTGGCGCGATCAATATAATTATTTAAATGCAGCTTGTATGTCCTGCAATGATATTCCTAATGTTTTTAATGCTATTTGGTTCAATTCATCCTTATCCCCGGTAAAATGAAAGACGCTGTGCTTATGCGAAAGCCCTTCCTGTGGCTTTAAAAAAGCTGCCGGCGATACACTTTCAATTTCATAAAACGGTCCCATTTGCGAGCCATTGGCCAGCGGGCCATCATTATAGGCATTAACTGCATCGCCTGAAAACGGGTTTCTGTCTGTACGCCACTCCTGGTTTAAGTACGTAGCTTTCGGATCCAAATCAAATAAAGTAATGGTAAGCACATTGTTTTGGGCATCGTAACTGCCTGCCATTGTTTTGGCACGATTGGGTGGCATGCCTAATTTGCCCCTTGATTTACCATCAGCCTTGAACAACAATATGCCGTTATTATATTTTACCCTATCGGGAGGTATCTGTCCAAAATAGTCGGTTGTGGCAACTTTGCCGGTATCATTAGTGTTGTAGGGCACAATAATAATGGTTTTTGCCGACGGGGAAAACATATCCAGGTTCCAAAGGCATGGCGCTCCGGTTAGTTTATCCCATGCATAGATGCCTGTGTTTATAATTGTGTTTTTGGTGCTGAAAGCAACCGGTTTTATCTTGTCATCAAATGATATACCGAGCATCTTTTTTATATCCGAAGGTTCAAGAATTTCAATGTCCCTGATTATAGCTACGCTAAAAATCATCCCCCAATAATTCTGCACCCTCGTTGATTTACTTAAGGATGCGTTCTTATCCGAATGTGCAGTTAACCTCCAGCTCTCGAAATCAAAAGCAACCGGCGTATGCCAATAGTCAAAAACCATTTTAGTTCCCGGCCTGAAAAACAAGGCGAACTTTCCCCCCTCCGGCCCCAGCCATAAACGATCTTCACCGCCATAGGCATTCATGTGCGCATCAAGTGATTTTTGGTCGAAAGTTTTATAATTTATCCAACCAAAACTTTTACCATTCACCCCATCGGCGGTAGAAGTAAAAACCTTTGCCTGGTATTTCGGTGAAATAATAACCTGCCCATTACCATCCTTACTGTTCAGCACGATCACACTATCTTTTTGTTTTAAAAAATCGAGGTCGTAACCAAAAGTACCTTTAGGGTATTCGCTTTCAAAAGGCTGGTCTTTTGCTGTTTTATCTTTGCAGGAAACAAGCATTATCAATACAAACAATACCAGTAAATTGATGGCCTTCATATTAGTTTAATTTATGTTTTGGGTTAATGCCAATAGTATTGATAAGCGTTCCTATCTGGCCGATGCTGATCTTCACCACATCACCTTCACGTAAAGTAAAATCAGGCGACGGCACCAGGCAGGTACCGGTCATCAGGAAGCAGCCATGAGGGAAGTCGCATTCCCTGTATAAATAACCGGTTAATTCGGTGAAAGATCGTTTGATGCGGGATACGGTGGTGGAATCTTCATAAACATTCACACCATCCCGTTTAATAATCATTTTGATAACTGTTTCTCCGCCAATAGGTGATGAAGTAACATACAAACACGGCCCTAATGCAGCGCTTTTTTCATAAATTTTAGCTTGCGGCAGGTAAAGCGCGTTTTCACCCTCGATACTGCGCGAGCTCATATCATTACCGATGGTATAGCCCTGGATATTTCCGTTTGAATTGATAAACAAAGTAAGTTCAGGCTCCGGCACATTCCAGGCTGAATCTGTCCTGATAAAAACCTGCTGATGATGCCCGGAAACCCTTGAAGCAATGGCCTTAAAAAACAATTCTGGCCGTTCGGCATCATAAACCCTGTCGTAAAGGCTTGCGGCACCTGAACTTTGAGATTCTTCCATACGGGCATCCCTGCTTTTTAAATAGGTGACACCAGCTGCCCAAACTTCCTGTTGGCCTATTGGCGGCAAAATAGAACCGGGAACTAACCATTGGGCTTGTTCATCAGTTTCTATTTGCCTTGCTGTTTTTATTTTAGACGACAAATATGTTTCGAGGCTATCCCTGTTGATAAGAGTATCCCAGGGTTCATCTATTACAAAAAAAGCATCCCTATGCTCCAGCAGGACACCGCTTTTGCAGTTGTATAATTTCATGTACCAATTTTAAAGAAAATTTCTGTTAAAATGGTATTTAGATACTTCTGTTGCAAACTGTGCTTTTGCCAACTTCCCAAAAACTTAATCTCTAATCTCCAATTAACTAATCAACTAACCCCATTTCATCAAGCATTTCCCTTGCTTCATGTAAAATATTTACCTGCAACCGGGTTTATCTATTTCTTAGTATCATAATTCAAACAAGGCATTAAAAACAAAAATTATGGAAAACGAAAAACAAGGTAATTTAATCCATAGCGATAACAACCAGGATGGTATCGACCGCCGTGGCTTCCTGGAATGTATGGCCTGGGCAGGTACAGGTGTGCTCTGGATGATGTCGGGCGGTATATTAAAATCATACGGCATGAGCCAGGTGATTGATAAAACTACCGGCGGCATTAAAAAAGGTATCATCATGCCAAAATCTGATTTCAGTTTTGTGCAAATCAGCGACAGCCATATCGGTTTTAACAAAGCTGCTAATCCTGATGTTACCGGAACATTACAGGCAGCTATTGCAAAAATAAACGCTATGCCTGATGCACCTAAATTTATATTGCACACCGGCGATCTTTCGCACCTTGCGCAAGCAGATCAATTTGATACCCTGGAGCAATCGTTAAAAGCAACCAACAAACAGGTATTTTATGTACCGGGCGAACATGACCTTACAGATAACGGGAAACTATATCTTGAGCGTTATGGCAAAGGCACAAAAGGCAATGGCTGGTACAGTTTTGATTCAAATGGCGTGCATTTTATTGGCCTTGTGAATGCTTTGGTACAGGTTGACGGCGGTATGGGTACTTTAGGCGATGACCAGTTAAAGTGGCTTGCAGATGACCTTAAGGGCTTATCAAACAGTACACCTATAGTTGTATTTGCGCATATTCCGCTTTGGGCAGTTTACCCGCAATGGGGCTGGGGAACAAAAGATAGTGAACAGGCTTTATCATTATTGAGGCGTTTTGGCTCGGTGTCAGTTTTAAACGGGCACATCCACCAAACCATTCAAAAAGTTGAAGGTAATATTACTTTCCATACGGCAATGTCGACTGCGTTCCCGCAGCCGGCGCCAGGAAGTGCACCATCGCCGGGACCAATGAAAGTGCCAGCCGAAAAACTGCAAAGCGTTTTAGGTATAACCGATGTTAATTATGTTGAGCATAACCATACACTGGCAATTACCGACAGCCCATTAATGGCAGCAGCACAGTAGTTTACTGATCTCACATATATATAGTGGGGCAGCAATTGGTTGTTGTCCCGCCTACTAAAAAATTTTGTACCTGGTCAATCCAATTGATACCGGTACACACCAAACTCATGAAAAAAGCAATTTTATTTATACTGACTGCCCTCATTTCGGGCAGCGTTTTAGCCCAGTACAAACCAACTGACCAGGGTTCGTCTTTAAACTTCACTATCAAAAACTTTGGTATTGAAGCTACCGGAAAATTTACGGGTTTACAGGGAGATATTACGTTCGATCCGGCGAACCCAGCAGTGGCAAATTTCGATGTAACCATCGATGCCGCATCGGTAAATACCGACAATAGTTTGCGGGACAGCCACCTGCGCGGTGATTCGTATTTTGATGTTAAAAATTATCCAAGGATACATTTTGTATCAACTAAAGTTACCGGCAAAAATGGCTCATTTACCATAACCGGTAAGCTTACTATTAAAAAGCAAACAAAGGTCATATCATTCCCTTTTTCGGCAATGTCGTCAGCTGGAGGCTACCTGTTTAAAGGAACATTTAGTATAAACAGGAAAGATTTTGATGTTGGCGGCACCAGCACAATTTCGGACAATCTGGATGTGCAGTTAAATATATTGGCAAAGTCGAACTCAAGTCATTAGTCTTGAGTCGAAAGTCTCAAGTCAGTTTTGCGTTTCATTTGCCGACTTAGGACTTTCGACTTAAAACTTTTGACTTAAATAAGTAACCCTATAATAACCACTTCGTCAGCAGTGCCAGGCCGGTAGAAATAATTATTAAAGTGATTTTCCGCTCGATGATCCTTTAAACTCTTCATTTCCAACCATAGCAGATTGTTTTACCGGCCTGGTGCTGCTGCGAAGTAATTTAAAACAAAAACATGAAAGTAAACCGTAAATTCTCAATCATATTGTTGCTGACAGTAACTGTATCCGTAGTGGCAAGCGCAACAATTTCAAAGCCGGCAGACGACAAGCCGCAGTATGTAAACCTTAAAGTGCTGCCAAAAAACATCAGCTCAAAAGACCTTCAAAAAATTATGGTTGATGATTTTGAGGATGGACTGGGTGTTGCCTGTAATTTTTGCCATGCGGCAGATAAAACTACCGGCGAGGTTGATTTTGCCAGCGATGCCAAACCTGAAAAGGAAATTGCCCGCCAGATGATGCGCACCACAATCGGCATCAATAAAAAATATTTTAAAGTTAAACACCCTATGATTGGTTCAGACGTGCTTACAGTGACCTGTAATACCTGCCATAACGGGGTAGCCTTTCCTGATGGAAAGTAGTGAATGGTTGATTGGGTTGATTAGGTGAGCGGTTGATTAGATCACAGTAGCTTCTATTTTAACTTAATCTAACCCAATCAACTTAATCAACTACCTCTTTATCATCTTATCCTTCAAAATCTCCTGCAATACTTTCTCCCGCAGGTTTTGGCTGATGGTGATTTTTTCTGTGCCGATATTTACCATGTTGCCTTCAATACTTTTTATTTTATCCCGGTTAACAATAAATGATTTGTGAACTTTTATAAACTGGTTTGCCGGTAATTGCTCCTCTAAGCTTTTAAGAGTGATATAGACGATCATCTTACGCGCTGTAGTATATAACAGCACATAATTCAGCATAGATTCGGCATAAAGCAGGTCTTTATAAAAAACTTTCTCAATCTGGGTATCACATTTAATAAAAAAGTGATCGTCGGTATTTTGCCCTGAATGGGCAAGTTGCTTTTTTGTTTCGTAAACCTCTTTGGCTTTATTACAGGCTTTCAAAAACCTTTCAAAGGGTATAGGTTTCACCAGGTAATCCAGTACGTCCAAAGTAAACGCTTCTACAGCATGTTCTGCGTATGCAGTGGTCATAATGATACTCGCTGTATTTTTTGTATTCTTTAAAAAATTGATCCCGTTTATCACGGGCATATTAATATCAAGAAAAATGAGGTCGATAACATTGTTATTAAGTAAGGTAATTGCTTTTGCAGGGTTTTCGGCCTGTCCAACTAACTCTAAAAAATCTATATCTTCAATAAATTCTTCAATTAATTTACGGGCGATGGGTTCATCGTCGATAATTATACATTTTAGTTTCATGCGAGTTCTAATTTTAAGGTTGCTTCGTAACAATCAGCTTCCTGTTTAAAAGCAAGTTCGTACTTGTTGGGATATAGCAATTCAAGCCTGCGCTTTAAATTGACGATACCTATTCCGCCGCCCGGGTTAAGCAGCGCGGTTAAAGCCTGCCTGTGTTCGGTAGTATTGCTTACATAAAAAGTAAACTGGTTACCTTCCACGCCTATTTTAATATCTATTTTGTTGTCTTTATCCGTAAAATTACTTACAAATTTAAATGCGTTCTCAATAAGCACTACCAACAGCAATGGCGCAATGCTGTGGGAGCTCTCACCTATCTCTATCTCGGTATCTACAATAAGATCTTCCTCTTTGCGGATCTGTTGAAACGAAATATAATTCCTGATATATTCCATTTCCTTTTGCAGGCTGATCTTATCTTCACCGCAATCATATAACTGGTAACGCAGCAAGCCGGAGAATTTCAATAAAATATTCCTTGCCGTTTGGTTTTGCTTATCAATATGCCCGTAAATTGAATTGAGGGAATTAAAAAGTGCATGAGGGTTAATTTGCGCTTTCAAAAAATCCAGTTCATGCTTTACACGTTCTTTTTCTAAAAGGGCCAGTTGTTGCTGGCTGTATATCCTATCGGCAATCATTGTACCGATAATAAACAACTCCACCCAGATAAAAATATTTACCAGCGAGTTAAGGTACAGCGTGCCAAATGCAACCTTGGGGCTGTTGGTAAATACATGCAGGCTCATTTGCACCGACACCAATGCCCGTAATAATGCCGAAAAGGCGATCAGCCCTGCCGACAACAGCACAAATAGTGCATACTTCTTTTTCTTTAAAAACCTTGGGACAATAAAGTAAATGGTAATATAATAATCTGCCGTAATGAACACCAGGTAGCAAAATTGTACTGATACGGTTTTGATGAGAGAAAAGGAGTAATTGCGGAAAACAAAAATCCACAGCAGGTATATCCCCAGCCAGAATAAAATATGATAGATGAGTTTGTTTTTCATTGCATTACGATAGAGTCAAGAGCCAAGAGTCAAGATAAAAGCACAATTGACTTTACTGTCTTGAATCTTGGCTCTTGATTCTGGCTCTTTTTTCTTACTCAAATATATCAATGTGTTTTTTGCTTTCAATTTTTATTACATCATCTATGCAAAACTCATGATAAAACCTGCTTTATCAAGTATTTACATGTGTTGATGTAAATGTTTTTTTTGCTAAGTTGATAAAAAACACCTTTGTTCAATAATTAATTTTTAAGTACAAAAAAAGTAAAAAAGCAATGAAAAGGTTATTCGAATGGTTTCAATATCCGCCTGTAACGGGCCAATCATCAATTATTATTATCCGCTTAATGGCGGGCGCTGTATTCTTCTTTGAGGGAATTTTAAAATTCCTATACGCCAACCAGGGTGTTGGCAGATTTACCAAACTGGGCTTCCCGTTTCCAGAAGCGACGGCACATATTATAGCCACCGGCGAAATTGTCGGCGGACTGCTCCTGCTGTTTGGTTTATTCACCCGGTATGTTTCTTTCTATTTTATTATACAAATGATAGTAGCTGTGTTATCAACAAAAATCAGTTTGTACTTAGGCAATTCACCGCTGCCTATGCCCGCAGTTGCTCCTAAAATCGGGATATGGGCTGTTGAGCATGAAACAAGATCAGACTATGCTCAAATTTTGTGCTGCCTCTTTCTTTTAATAGAAGGCGCCGGGCGGCTGTCGCTTGATTTTATTATCTCAACATCAAAAAAAGCGTATAGCTTTAATAAGCAATTGGCTGATGTAGCTTAGATGTCTCATTTTGTTTCTATCCCTGTATACAAACAGAAACGGTTATTTACCCGAATAATCTTGTATACAGGGACAAAGACAATATGGCGAGACAAGAACCAAATCTCTGATCGCCCCTAAAATTTACAATCAGCAGAAGGAGTTAACCCTTCTTTTTCTTTAGTTAAAACGGCGGCGCCGTCTTTGAAAGTAACTATCCAAATACTATCGTAATCATCGTCCGACCAATTTAAACCGGGCGCATCAACGCCTAAAGCCCTGATTATCGGCAAAATGGCTTTATGTTCCCATACAATCAGTATTGTTCCATTTTTACTTTTCAGATCAGTAGCCATTGCTATTGAGTCTTTTTCGCGGTGACTGGTATTAATTGCAAGGTTATATTTCATTGCAAAGGGTGCAATGGTTTCAAACATACGCGCATGCTTTGTAGATTCGCCCAAACCCAATGAAGGAACAAAAATAAAAGCCGGAATACCAAATTTATCTTTCAGTAATTTAGGTAGCAGCAACGCGCGGTTCAGACCCTGGCAGGTAAGGTTATCGCCTTTCTCTGGCTTTTCCGCATGACGGATAAAAACCAGCTTTAAATTGTTTATTGTAGTATTTTGGGCGAATGTGAAAAAATTGCAGCCTAAAACAAAAAACAACAAGAGGTTAATAGCCTTGATTTTGGATATGATCGTCATAAAAATGAATTGACATAATAAAAATATTCTAGTAGTTCTCATCGACAACAAACCGCAATGTGTGGTTTGTTTTGATCTTATAATCAATAATTACACGGGCCAGCCTCGACCAGCCTATTTTAATTTCTTTCTACCGGATCAGCTGTACTGTAAGCATTCCTGTTTGCTTTTACAAGCAGCTTTATGGTAACCGGGTATTTATCCGAAAATTGGAACAAAGCATTGATAACTGCCGCCGGAACTGACGAATTTACTACCGGGGTTACGCTATTAATATCCTCGCCTATGCGGTTTCCGTCGTTCCCGATTGCTTTATAAGAGTTAGGGATATATTTCATATAGTTTGTACCGTTAACCAGCCATGGCGAAATAAAAATATGATCGTACCATGATTTTGCGCCGCCGCCCGTGCCACAGGTATTAGGTATGCTTGCCGAGGCCCTTGTTGTTGTTGTAAGGAAGGATGCGTATGTGGCGGCATTATTTTCCCATTCTGCAGGGTATGGTACTGTTTTATCAGGAAAAAAAGGCGGATCGCTCATTTTTGTAGTGCTATCGGGAGATGTAATGATGGCCTGGTAGCCTGGTTCATAGCTGTTATGGGTATTAAAATCGCCCATGTCGATCAGGTTTGGTAAATAAGCAAACTTCGATCTTAAATTTTGCATCTCCTGTGTCAATTGCAGGTCGCGCGTGGTACTTTCCGACCCTGACTGTGTATGGTTAACCACAACATATATAAAAGTAGTATCGTGGGTGATGGCGAGATTAGGGTCGTTATAATACAACTTGTAAAGGTTAAAATCGGTAAGATAAGGTTCTATAGTCTCCGTTTTTACATAGGTTAGTTTTTGCTTATTATAAAACAAGACTGACATATTATCGGCGCCGGTTAAATTAGTAGGCGTAGCATACGCGTATTTGCCCGGAAACACTACATCAAGTGCATTAGTAGTTATATCAATAGCAAAATTAGCCGGCAAAGCTGATGACGGGATAAAAGCCCCCATCTTTTCAAAACTAAACAAATCAGGCTGGGTGTATTGAATAATAGTTTGCAGGTAGCCATTTAGTGAAGCGGTAGTTCCCTGGCAGCTGTTGCCATAACCCAATACATTATAGGCCATAACATTCAGGGTGTCAGTTTTATCAACTGTATTTGGCAATGGCTGTGGAATAACCGGCACAGTTGTAACTGTAGTTTTAGCCGGTGAGTTTTTGGCGGATTTTGAGCAGGAAGTAAATAAAAATGCTGCCGCTGTTAATAAAGAAATAAATAATGAACTTAATTTCATTCAGTTAAGTAAAATATGACCGGATTTATAAATTTTAAATAGGCCAATGGTAAATATTATAAAATAGCGATGGGTTTTGAAACCCATCGCTATACATAAATTTGACTTAAGACTTTCGACTTAAGGCTTTTGACTTAAATTAGTGCTGGTTGCCTGTACCGTTTAATTGGTAGCAACCCATATCCTGTCCTGGAGGGGTTATGCCGCTTGAGCCAAAATTCGCGTCAAGCGGGATACCTGCTGTTAAAGGTGCAAAGGCGGTAGTTGTTCCTTTGCCGGCAGCAGGAGAACCTGTTTGCAAGCGGAAATTGTAGCTATCAACAGAACACTGGGTGATCCAGAAGTTAGCTGCAACCGGTAATGTATAGTTTACAAACATAGGGTTGTTTTTTCCTACCAGTGAAGAGCCGTCATAAACAAATCCAAAAGTGTATGAAGCGCCTAAGAAAGCCGCCATATTTGGAATATCAGTAGCCTGTGGATGTGTAACTACTGGTTGAGCAACGCTTGTAGGTACAAATTGATCAGCTATGGCCGCATTATCAGCATAATAAAAATTGTAGCCATAAGCAGTTTGCTTGATAATATCAGAAGTGTTAAGAGTTGTATCGGCCAGGTAAACTTTTGCACCGGCTGGGCCGCCTGCAATACGCACGCCAAAATCACAATCAACTATCAGGTTATTGTAAACCAATGCCCTTGAGTTATTTTCTATCTCAACAGATCCGCTTCTTGCGCCATAAACGCCATTGTTCCTGAAACCATCATTGATATAGGTATTGTTGTACATGGTAAACTGGCACTCAGCACCGGTAGTACCGTCGCTGGCAGATTTTGTACCATTGGTTGCACCACCGATAACAAGGTTATACGCCATGTTGCCATGCGAGCTGCCTTTAGCATTGAAACCGTCGCCGCCATTGCTACCGCATTTTTCCATAGTGTTTCTCATGATATTATAGGTACCACCATAAAAACGGGTTGCATCATCAGGTGAGCCATACAACCATGAGTCTTCGAGGATAAATACACCATTCGGATTTTCAAAATACAAAATGTACTGGTTACCTGCTGCCAAACCGGCACTTGCAGCAAATGGAAGGGCTTTCAAAGCTGCACCACCAAAATCAAGATGCGTCCATTTAATTACCACCAATTTACTGGTGTTACTGCAATAAATACCACCCCAGCCACCTACGTAGGCAGGGTCAGCCGCTACTGTAGATACACCGGTTGTTTTGGTCTTGGTTGGGTCGGTGATGGTAATCGGCGCATCTTTTGTACCCAAACTAATTAAATCACCATTTACAATAAAGTTAGCGCCGTTGGTCATATTAATGGTAACACCTTTTTGAATTAAAAGCGTATCGCCTGCGTTTATGGTGATATCGCCGCCTACAGTGTAGGTTTGGCCGGCAAGCATTGTACCTTTATAAGCGCCTGCGGGTAAAGTACCTGTATTACTAATGGACTTGCCAACCTGGAGTAGTGGTGTCGATACCACTACATTATCACTTTTCTTACTGCACGCGGCCAGGGCCAAAAGTGACAGGCCTAACGAAATTAATTTTAGTTTTTTCATGTTTGATGAATTAATTGATAATTGTCTATTACTGCTTTTTTATTTGATTACTTATTTTAAAAATTAAAATTTGTACCTTAAGCCTAAATTATACCGGGCATAGTATTGGTCAAATTCCACTGTGGTGTAATTCGGGCTTTCCTGGTGTTCATATTTTAATATGCTATTGTTGTTATAGCTATTATTTTGTTTTAGAAATAATTCGTAAGGGGTATTTAAAATATTATTAGCTTTTACAAAAACGATGAAATGCTTACCAAGTCCCTTTTGAGCAGAAAAATCGAGGTTTGTAGAAGCTTTCTCCCAGGTATCGAGGTCAAAATATCGTGATACGGCCGCTATCCTATCACCGGTGTAGCTCAAAGCTAATTGAGCGTCGAACCCATATTTTTGATTCTTATATAATAGTGAAACATTGCCAACATTGGCTGCCTGCCCCTGTAATGGCCTGGTTTGCAAACGATTGGCTACCACCCCATCAACATCTATACTTTTTGTAGTGGTAATTTGCGATTGGGTATAAGTGTAATTTATCTCAAAACCAATATCCCCAAAGAATTTTTTAGCCTCAACTTCAGCCCCGTAATTTTGGGCATTACCAAGGTTTTCGGGTTCAAGGAACAACGTAGCGCCTTGTGCACCTGGTTCGAGTACTTTTTCAATTGGATTGATAAGTTGTTTGTAAAAGCCGCCTGCCATAAATTCATCAAAAACGCCGGGGAAAAACTCATACCTTAAATCATAATTATTTATAACCGTATGTTGTAAATATGGGTTCCCTAAAGTCGCATAAGGGTCATCAACCGTTTGATCCGGATAGGGGATAAAATCTGCAAATGCAGGGCGTAAAATTGATTCAAAATACGATGCCCTTATCGCCTGTTTATCTGTAAGGGTATATTTCGCATTAATGCTTGGCAAATAGTCCATATAGGTTATGGTTGCCGTTTTGCCGGGCAAATTTACAGGTAAATTAGAATAATAACTTTGATAAGTATTCTCGTACCTCAAACCAAACAAAACATCAAAGCGGTCACTGATGAAATATTTCAGCATGCCATAAACAGCCTGTATGTTTTCAGTAAAAGTATATACGCCAGGATCGTAAGACGATGTGCCCAGGGCATCAGCAGGTTCTTGAGTAAAGTAGAATGTAGAGGCTGGGACCGAAACATACAATTCGGGATTGTCAGTACCCGGAATAACGGTGTGAGGCAAGGTATAGCTATCTACAAAATTATCCCTTGTTTTATGCCTGAACATGCCGCCGGCGGAGAAGAAAGCATTACGGCCAAAAATTTTGGTATCATAATGCAGGTTTAAATACCCCGAAATATCCTTGTCGGTGTTATGCGTCCATACTCTTGATTCATCATTTACTACTACCGGGCCATTAATTACATCTGGCGTTACAAATGTTGAGCTACCGGGGCTTCCGGGGGTAGGCACATTATGCCCCCATGGGCTTTAACCGTATCCGGGCTTGTTTGATAAGAGGTTTCAAATTCTGCAATATCGGGCTGTTTATGACTGGCCTCTGAATTTGCTAAAACCCAGTCCAATGAAAATCCCTTTGTTATTTTATGCCTGCCTTTAAGCGTAATATTATAAATACTTTGCAGATCTGTCCTGGTCTCTGTTAAATTATCAATTTCATTTGTACCTATAAACCCCTGGTACGAGTACCCTCCATAAACAGAATTTTCGGTTTGCCGTACCCTGTGTTCATCAAGCTGTAAGTAGGTGCCAAATAAGTCTATAACATTGTTTTCATTGAATTTATAATCAATTGAGGCCATTGTTCCTAACCTGCTGAGCTGTGAAGAATACTGGCGGTTATAAGAACTTTGAAAAGCTGTTTCTTCATTTGGTGTGTTTATACTTTGTGATGGCCCCACAGTATTTTCCTGTACCACAACAAAGCTATTGCTCCCCTGGTAAGTATTTTGATAAGTGCCTGAAAAAAGCACCCCTAATTGGTTATTCAAAAACCGGTCGCCTATTGTTAAGCTGGCATTGCTGTTTGGCGGGGCATTTCCGGTTTTAGTAACCAGGTTTTGGTATGGAAAATCACTTATAAGCGCGGGCACTCCCGGGTTTATTTCGCCGGGCGCTCTGCTGTTTACAGTACTGCTGTTAAAACTGCTAAAGGGCCGGTCAAAAAACAATTGGCTGTAGCCCGTTCCAAAATTTCCTTCTATTCTCAATTTGTCCGGCGCGGTTTTCATCACCAGGTTAACCACACCACCCGAAGCATCACCTTCCATATCGGGCGTAAGCGTTTTAAAAACTTCAATCCTTTCAACCAGCTCCGCCGGAAAAATATCCAAAGGCACATACCTGTTTTTGTTATCCGGGCTCGGTATTTTAACTCCATTTATTAAAACGGTATTGTATTGTTTATCCATCCCGCGGATGATCACATGCTGCGCATCTCCCGTATTATTTCTATCTATAGATATACCTGATACCCTGGCGAGTACATTAGAAACCAATACATCGGGAGATATGGCAATTGCCTGCGCCGAAACCGCATTAATAGTATTATCAGAATTTTTTTCGTCTCCCCTGGCAGATCTGTCACTTTCTTTACTGGCATGTTCTGTAACAGTAACTTCGGTAAGAAGCGTTGAATTGTCTACCATGGCAATGTTCAAAACAGCTGTTTTCCCATCGGTGGCTTCAACAGTATATTCTTTAGAGGCATTATATCCAATATAAGTTACCTGTAGCTTGTAGGTGCCGGCCGGTACATTTTTAAATTCGTAAACACCATCCAGTTTAACAGTGGTATTTAATTTAAAATTATCTTTTTGGATTTGAACGGTAGCGCCTATGAGCGTTTCACCGTTTTTCGCATCGGTAACATTGC
>JABDCF010000117.1 GCA_013288235.1 Bacteroidota bacterium
GGGGCATATACATTGGCCGGCGAACTGGCAGCTGCGGCAGGCGATTATCAGCTGGCTTTCAGCAGGTACGAAAAAAACATGGGCGGGTTCATCGCAAAAAACCAGGAATTGATTAAAGGTATGGAACAAATGTTCCCCAAATCAAAAAGACAGGTATGGTTACAAACAAACGCCATGCGTTTAATGCTCCGTTTGCCCTGGAAAGAAAAAATACTGAAAGGCATGTTTAAAAAAGTGCAGCAAAAAGTTGATGATGCCGCGAATGGAATAGTGCTGAAGGACTATACGGCATTTGAAAAGGAAGCTGTTAAATAATATTGGGTTTGACCGGGCCTTGGTCGCTTCATCTAACCCTCTCCAAAAATTTAAGTTTACTCATAAATAGTCTTACTTGAAATGGCCATGCTACCCCGCTCGTTGCGAGGCACGAAGCAATCTCTATGCTATACAGAGCGAATAGCAAAGTGTAAACCTGCATGACCGCCTTGCAAAGTTCGCGATTGCTTCGTAATCTCGCAATGAGCGGCTTTTAAGTTTAATTCCCCTCCGTCACCTCAAACCCTGCCAGTAAATTAACATTAGGATCAATCGCTATTGATGGCGTTGCCTTTGCCGGGATTTGAACGACCGTATTTTTATCTTTCACATCAATAGTATGCAGTTGGCCTTGTACGTTGACTTCCAACGGGAATTCAAACAGGGTGTTTTGTTTTTGGGTGATGTTTAATTCAACAACAGCTTTTGCTGCATCATATTTCCAGGTGATACCTAATTGCGGATGGCCAGGGGTATAAAGCCATTGGTTAAAAAACTGCTGCAGGTTTTGCCCACTTGCCAGTTCCATAACATGGCGCAAATCATCCGTATTGGCGTTGCTGCCATCATATTTGGCATAATAATTACGGATGCCTTTCCAAAATAGGGTATCCCCCAATTTCCGGCGTAGCATGTGCAATACCCAGCTGCCTTTTTGATAACTGTTGGCATTCAGCATCTGCATAAAATTGTCCTTAACCGAGGTATCCACAACCGGGGTTGCCCGTCTCTTTTCAAACTTCAGCACTGTGAGCCTGTCGGCTTTCATTCGTTTTTGCAGAGTATCGGGACCATATTTATTTTCGAGGTAAAGGTTTGTCATATAGGTGGCAAAACCTTCGCTCAGCCATAAATGGGCAAAGCTTTTTTCACTGGCGGCATCGCCAAACCATTGGTGGGCAATCTCATGCGCCATTAGTTCCTCAATACCTTTACTGTCAACAGATTTCTCATAGTAAAATATCGCGCTGGCATTTTCCATGCCCCCAAATATAGTTTTCGATTGCACATTAGCCAGTTTCTCATAAGCAAATGGGCCTATCTTTTTAATATAGAAGGGCAATATCTCTTTTGCAACGGCATAGCTTTTAAAACCAGCATCCTTACTTTCCGGGAAAACGTAGGTATAAACGGGTATTTTTCCGACATCGCCGGTGTGGTCAATGGCAAAATCGGCAACGCCTATTACCATTACTTTGGTAGGCAATTGGGTAGTCTCTTTCCAATGGGTAAGCTTTAAATGGTTTGGTAGCGGCTTTTCTTCTGTTTTTAGGCCATTGGCCACCACCTGGTAATGATCGGGCGCGGTTACAATAAACTCAACCTGTGCCTTATCGGCAGGATAATCTGCGCAGGGTAGCCAGTTATGCGCGCGGTTTGGCCAGTTATCGCCAAAAAAAGTACGATGACCAAATTCGTTTTTCGAAATAATAAGCCCATCGGCAGGGATGCCCAGGTAGTTGATAGTATAGCTATGCAGACTATTGGCTGTTGCTGTGGCATTTATGTTCACCACATCGCTATCCTGCGAAAACGTTATGGTTTTCCCTTCTTCTGTTATCTCCGATACAACCATCCCCTTACCGGCTGTATTTTTTTTAACGAGATTTAACGGAAACGCAGTAAGGTCCTTCAAAAATTTAATGCTTACAGTAGCCTGCCCTTTAATGGTGTCATTTTCATCATTCAATTGTATAGCAAACTTGTAATGCTGCACATCAATAGCCGGGAATTGTATTTGAGCTGTCGCTGAGAAGGCACAAAACAGGATAAAAATGGTCTGAACCGCTGATTTTATTGATTTTAGGATTACGCTGTTTTTTTTTATCATGTTGCTTAAAATAATTCCGACTTCGGCATTCCAACTTCCGACTTTCCCTTACTTCCACCTAAAACTTTTTATCATCAAATCCACATCCTGTTTTACAAAAGTAAGCACGGGCTGGATAGAATCAAGGCGGGGTACATTATTAAAGTATAGTGCGCCGCGGATATAGTTTTTAGTACTGTCGGTGAGGTAAAATTGTACGGATGAAGCCGCATTGCCGTCGATGGTATAATAAATGCCGTAAACTTTTTTCTCAGGGTAGCTGATCACGCCTTCATCAATGCCTGTTGCCTTTACCGTATGTTTAAAACTTAATTTATGGGCGTCTTCTATCAGGGCATTAAATTCTTTTGCCGAAAGGATATGCTCATAACTTAAATGTAGTGTCCCGTTAAATTGGGGGAATTGCATATTAAGCCAGCATGGTTTTGCGCCAGGCTTTCTATCAGGCTCTATGACGGCATATTTGGGGTAAACAAAAGTAAAAGGGCAGCTTTCGTTGTACTGCTGGTAGGCTTTTTTCGGGAAAACTATCCGGAAATATCCCCTTGGCTTTGGCGCATAATCGTGGTTATTATTACACGAGGCAACAACTAACAGGGACAGCCCCAACACTATTATAAGCTTCATGGATATTTTTCTTTGTTTGTCCATATCTCCCACGATTTTTCTGCCTGCAATACTAACATTTCGTAGCCATTTTTTATAACGGCGCCGCGTTCTTCTCCTTTTTCTAAAAATAGGGTTTTTTCGGGGTTGTATATCAGGTCGTACAATAAATGCCGGTCGGTTATGGCCTGATAAGGGATTGGCGGATATTCATCCACATGCGGCGCCATGCCAAGCGGCGTAGTATTAATAATGAGCAAATGTTGCTGAATATGACGCGGCTTCAAGTCTTTAAACAACAAATTACCCGGAAAAGCTTTGCGGGTAACCACTTTAAAATTAATGCCCAGGCTTTCCAGCACACATTTAACTGCCCGCGCCGCACCGCCATCACCTAAAACCAGGGCCTGGTCGTGGTAATCCTTAAGCAATGGCTTTAATGAATTTTCGAAACCATAAATATCCGTATTAAAGCCTTCCAGCCTGAAATCATGGCCTTTTATACCCACCTCGCCAGAAAATGCCGCCTCAACCGGGCTTTCAGAACTGATGCGGATGCAATTTACAGCCCCGGCCGTTTTAGCGTTATGCTCAATCCAATCAAGATATTTTAAAACTGTTAATTTATGAGGGATAGTAACATTCAGGCCGCATAGCTCGGGATTAGCCTTTAACAAAGCAGGCAACTCGCTGATGTGTTCGATGGGAAAAAGATGGTATTCAGCATCGGTGATATGCTTCTTTTCAAATTTTTCGGTAAAGTATTGTTTTGAGAAAGAATGGGATAAAGGGTAACCAATGAGGCCGTAATGTTTCATTTTTTTAGATATGAGATTTGAGTATTGAGATGTGAGATAGCCTCAATACCACAATACTTTCAAGTTGTAATATTAAGAAGAAAAGGAAAATTCTATTCTTTTTATTACAGAAAAGTGTTTCGTCCCTACAAAAAATGATCAAACGTATCGCTCCTGATGCCCAACCTCAAAGTTTCCAGGGGGATCACATCAGCTGGCGCGATGTTGCCCAGGCTTACATTAGCGCCTATCAGTTTGATAAACCAAACCTGCTGTGCTTTTTGGGGAGCTTCCCAAATTATAGTTTCTTCGGGTATTTGTGTCAATATCTCGTCAACCAAACCCTGCCTTACCTCGCCCGAATCGCGGTAGATGCCTACGTTTCCGCTTTCGCGTGCTTCGGCAATCACTTTCCACGAGCCGGCCTCAATTTCGGCCTGCATCAGTTTTATCCATTTATAGGGTGCGAATATTTTTTGTACATCCTTTGAGCCGACTTCGGATATCACCGTGATCTGTTTGGCAAGTTTTTGAATGTATTCGCATTTTATATCGTGCTCAAGGGTAATTGAGCCATCAGATACTTCGGCATAGTCCATCTTAAATTTATCCAGCAGGCGACAATAATCATCAAACTGCCCGCGGACTATCATTGCCTCAAATAAAGTCCCGCCAAAATATACGGGGATACCTGCTTCCCGGTAAAGCTTTAACTTTTCGTCAAGGTTTGGGGTAACATATGATGTTGCCCAGCCCAATTTAACCATATCGGTGTATGCCCCGCCAACCTCAACAAAGTCTTCCACCTGGCGCAGGCTGAGCCCTTTATCCATAACCATAGTGATGCCGCTCTTACGTGGTTTTGCTACGCGTTCCGGGAGGTTATTGATCTGGTAATTCATAAAAAGTCAGTTTGGTTATAGACTATAACTAAAAGTTTTAATGGCGCAAAGGTCATGAAAAAAGCCGAAAATTTGAAAGAAAATTTTCGGCTTTTTTCATGGTTGATTGAGTTAGATTAAGTTGATTAGGTGAATAGTTGATTTTCCCAAACTACTCACGTAATCAACCCAATCAACCATTCACTATTTAGTGTACCTATTAATAATATCCACTATCACCTTGTTCTTTTGCAGCTGGGGCAAATAATCAAAAAGGATATAGTGCTTCTCAGGATCGGATGTTAAAGCCATTTCCAAATGGTTTAGCGCTTCGTTGTACTCGCCTTTGGCAAATAAATAGGCTACCATCCGGTAATAAAGTTCCGCCGCTTCGGGGTTATTTTTTATGGCCTGGGCAATAATTTCAATTGCGTCGACTAATCGTTGTTGCTCATATAAAATGGAAGAATAATCAAGCCATGCATCTACGTCGGTTGGGTTAAGCTCTACCACTTTTTCGTAAGCGCGCTCTGCTTCATCCAGGTGACCCAATTTATATTCGGCATCGGCAATGGCAAACCAATAGTCAGCATTGGCAATATCAAGATCGAGCGCCTTTTTGTAAAAATGGAGTGCTTCAAAATAACGTTCTTCAAAATCAAGGGTAACACCTATGCCAAACCAGGCATCAGCCAGCTTAGGGTCCATTTTAACCGATTTTTTGTAGAAAGCACGGGCATCGTCCATTTGCTCCAGCTTTTCGTAGCATTCGCCAATGGCGCAATAAGTATCTGCGTTGGGCTGCTCGTATTCAAATGTCTGGCGGTAAACTTCTATCGCTTCGGCATATTTTTCAAGGTTCACCAACGCATTGCCTTTATTAAAATAAGCGGATGCAAAGCTGTCTTTTATCAGGATAGCATAATCATAGGCATCGATAGCTTTTTCAAACAGGCTAAGCTTGGTAAATGCGTTGCCTAAGTTATACCATGCGGCATAGCTGTAGGGTTCGTTATCAATATATTGCTCATAAAACACAACGCTTTCCTGCTGGTTGTCCATAACATCGTAACAAAATGCCAGTTCGTACAGGGCATCCTGATTTTCCATGTTTTGTTTCAGGCACAGCTTAAGGTAAGTGATGGATGTTTCATAATCGCCCATGTTTTGATATACGTAAGCAATATGGAGCAGCACCTCGTCGGTTTCTTCGGCAAGATCGAGCGCCTTTTCATAGTTTTCGAGGGCTTCGCCGTAGCGTTCCATACTTTCGTACAGGTTGCCGCGGATAAGGTAAATATCAGGGTCTGATGCTTCGAGCATGGCGGCTTTTTCAAGCGCGGCAAATGCCTCAGTCACCTGGTTGCTGATCACCAAAAGCTGGGCTTGTTTAATAAAGAAAACCGCGGCAAAAGGGTGCTGGTTTAGGGCATACTCTGCTACCTGCAGGGCTTTAGGCGGGTCGTTTTTTTCGATGTAGTAGTCGATAATGTTCTCAAACGCCTGGGCATCAAAAAAGTACTGATCATGATTTCGAATCATTTCTTCGTACCGTTCCACCGAAAACTTTGCATCTTCGGTAAAACCAAATTCAAATTCTTCTTCCATTCAATTTTGTTTCAGAACATATACAGTTAAGGCCTTTAAAATCGCTCTATTGAACCCTAACTTGAGTTTAAATTACAAGTAATAAACATCCATAATACAAATTAGTTATCAACATTCAAACATTGTCAACACGATTAATTACAAAGCCTTGATAATTAATGCAAATCATTTTGCTGGCAATGGGTGAGTTGATAATAAATTGCCTTAAAGATTTTTACCTTTGGCAAAAGTAACAATTATGGACTTCAATATTTCAGAAATTCTGAATCGTTTACATATAAACGACATAAATGAGGCGTTTAGTACGGGCAATTTATGGGCAAGCAGCCCTAACGCTACTGTAAAGGCCATTATATCGCCGGTTGACGGAAAAAAAATAGCATCGGTAAAAATAGCCACGGCAGGTAATTACAATAAGGCCGTTGAACAGGCCGCAAAAGCATTTGTGAACTGGAAGACTGTGCCCGCCCCGAAACGCGGCGAAATTGTGCGCGAAATTGGTAATGCTTTGCGCGATAAAAAAGAAGACCTGGGCAAGCTGGTAAGCTACGAAATGGGCAAAAGCCTGCAGGAAGGCTACGGCGAGGTGCAGGAAATGATTGATATTGCTGATTTTGCTGTTGGTTTGAGCCGCCAATTATATGGCCTTACCATGCACAGCGAAAGGCCGAGCCATAGAATGTACGAGCAATACCATCCATTGGGAATAGTTGGCATAATTTCGGCATTTAATTTCCCGGTAGCGGTATGGAGCTGGAATGCCATGCTGGCCTGGGTTTGCGGCGATGTTTGTATATGGAAACCATCCGAAAAAACACCATTAACGGCTATTGCCTGTCAGCATATAGCCCAAGAAGTTTTTAAGAAACATAATATAGAAGAAGGCGTATCATGCCTGGTTATCGGCGACCGTGAAATCGGCGAGTTGATGGCTAATGATACGCGCGTACCTTTAATATCGGCCACCGGCTCAACCCGCATGGGTAAAGCGGTTGGTGCGGCGGTAGGAGCAAGGCTTGGCAAAAGCTTACTTGAGCTTGGCGGCAACAACTCCATTATCATCAGCGAGAACGCCGATTTGGATATGTCGCTTATCGGCGCTGTGTTCGGTGCTGTAGGCACTGCCGGGCAACGCTGTACCAGTACCCGCAGGCTTATCATCCACGAAAGTGTTTATGATAGCTTTAAGCAGAAATTAGTAAGCGCTTACGGGCAAATAAAAATAGGCAACCCGCTGGACGAAAACAACCACATGGGCCCGCTGATTGATCATGATGCAGTAAACCTTTACCTCGGCTCCATTGAAAAATGCGAGGCCGAAGGCGGCAAGTTTGTAGTTGAAGGCGGCAAGCTTGACGGGGACAAATATGCCTCCGGCTGTTATGTAAAACCATGCATTGCGGAAGTTGAAAACAGCTATACCATCGTTCAGCACGAAACATTTGCGCCGATACTTTATCTCATCAAATATAAAACACTGGATGAGGCAATCGCATTACAAAATGGTGTGCCACAGGGGCTGTCATCGGCTATTATGACAGGAAATTTGCGCGAAGCAGAACAATTTTTATCTTCGGGCGGTTCCGACTGCGGCATTGCAAATGTAAACATAGGCACGTCGGGCGCTGAAATCGGCGGGGCATTCGGTGGCGAAAAAGAGACCGGCGGCGGCAGGGAATCAGGCTCGGATGCATGGAAAGTTTATATGCGCCGCCAAACAAATACTATTAATTATTCAAAAACGTTACCCTTAGCGCAAGGAATTAAATTTGATTTGTAGTACAGTCCGAAAGTCGGAAAGTCCGGAAGTCCGAAAGATGAAATTGAGAGTCGACAATGAGGAATAACTTATTAATCAATAATTCAGTAAATCAATAATTCAACATTAACAACATACATGCATAAACTAAAAAATTACGCCCTGAGCTCAATGTTATGCGGGGCGCTGCTATTCAGCCTTAACACTTTTGCACAACCTGTAGTAAAACCTGAACCGGCCCCGCCAAGAACCTGGCACCAGATGGACTTTAAAACCGATGGCTATTATGGCGTGAGCCTTAACCAGGCTTATGTGTTTTTGAAGGGCAAAAAAAGCAAAACAGTAATTGTTACAACTATCGACAGTGGCATAGATACGCTGCAAAAAGACCTTGCAAGCGTTTTATGGGTAAACCCGAAAGAAATTGCCGGCAATGGCAAAGATGACGACCACGATGGCTATGTTGATGACGTACATGGCTGGGACTTTTTAGGCGGCAAAGGCGGCAAGGTTGACAACGCCGAAACAGTTGAAGAGGTAAGGCAATACTTTAGGCTGAAGGATAAATTCGCAAATGCCACCGCAGCACCGGCTGGCCAGGAAAAGGATTATACCTTTTGGCTCAATGTAAAAGCCGTTTACGATACAACGTATAACAAAGCCCAGGCCGAGCTAAAAGAACTATCAATGGAAATTAATGCCCTTACCGCAACTAATTACTACGTAAAAAGAGAATTAAAATTAGCATCGGACCAAACGTTTAGCCTGGCTGATCTTGATAAGATAAATACTACCAACGATACGGTTAAAGAAAGTAAAGCATTATGGCTGTCGGTTTTTACCCAGCTTGGGGGCGATACCAATAATGCAAAAATATTGAAAGACTGGTCGGACGAGAATAAGAAGGAAAATAATACGATAAACCCCGATCTGGATGCCCGTGCCAATATAGTTGGCGATAACCCGGATGTTAATGATGGTACGCCTTATGGCAATAATGTATTAAAAACATCCGAGGCATCGCATGGTACCGGCGTTGCCGGCCTGATAGGCGCGGTGCGCAATAATGGTTATGGCATTGATGGCATTGCAGATAATGTGCGGATAATGGCCTTAAAAGCGGTACCCAATGGTGACGAATATGATAAAGATGTTGCGAATGCTATACGGTACGCCGTTGACCACGGCGCACAGGTAGTAAACATGAGCTTTGGTAAAAAACTTTCGCCGCACAAGGATTGGGTTGACGCTGCCTTTAAATACGCAGCCGCGCATGATGTGCTGCTGGTAATGGCAGCCGGAAACGACGGACAAGATATTGATGCGAAACCCGAATTTCCGAACCGGAATTACCTGGACGGTACCACAACTGATAACGTGATCAACGTAGGCGCATCGGGCCCTAAGCCGGATACAACCCTTGCCGCAGATTTTTCTAACTACGGTAAAAACAGCGTAGATATTTTTTCGCCCGGCGTAAAGGTTACCTCGATAGATATGGATGCCGAATTTAATACTGCCGATGGCACCAGCTTTTCATCACCGATAGTTGCCGGCATTGCCGCATTGATCCGCGAATACTATCCAAAACTAACCGCAAGCCAGGTTAAACAAGCCATCCTGGAATCGGCAACACCGCTAACCGGCACCATGGTAAATAAACCCGGCTCCAAAGGTGTAAAGGTCGATTTTACCACGCTCTCAAAAACCGGCGGTATTGTAAATGCCTATAAAGCGGTTGAGATAGCCTCGAAAATGAAGGGGGAGAAGAAGGAGTAAGCAGTTGGCAGTTTTGAGTTGGCAGTTTGCAGGTACTACGGGGGAAATTACGAAGTTTTTAAAACTTCGTAATTTTGATTGTATTGACAGTAACAAACTTATTTAAATGTGCATGAAAATATTTCTCTTTACGTTTTTTATACTCATTCTATGTTCCGGGCTACATGCCCAATCACTAAATTGCCTGAGTTTTAGAAACGGAAAATTTAAGATGACCATTAATGGGCACACGTCAGTAATAGAACGATCAGGTTCTAATCAAAAAGAATATTTCATCAATTTAAAAGACTCATTAAAAATGTCTTTTAATGTCAAATGGTTGGACGATTGTACTTATACCTTAACCCCAACTAAAGAGTCATTTGAAAAATATCCACAAATCCCTAAAAATGCGGTTCTTACTGTTCAAATAACCAGTACAACCGCAAATTCATATACACAAAGTTCTACGTCAAACTTTATAGCTAAAACAGTCGTGGGCGAGGTTATTAAAATAAATTGATCAAACAACCTGATCAATGCGCCGTAAAATCTTTGTGTAACTTTGTGACTTCTTTGCGCCCTTTGTGTTAAAAAATGAACAATGCAACCTACTAAACGTAAAAACCTTGCGGTAATCCCTGCACAAATTGCAAATCACACATCATTGATTATATTTGCGTTCGCAAAAAAAGTCATTTTAATAATACGATGAGAGAAATACAGTTCAGGGAAGCGCTTCGGGAAGCAATGCAGGAAGAAATGCGCAAGGACGATACAATATACCTGATGGGCGAAGAAGTTGCCCAATACAACGGCGCTTACAAAGTTAGCCAGGGCATGCTTGATGAATTTGGTGCCAAACGCGTGATAGATACCCCCATCTCCGAAGCCGGTTTTGCCGGTATAGGCATCGGGTCGGCCATGAACGGGTTAAAGCCGATCATCGAGTTTATGACCTTTAACTTTTCCCTTGTAGCTATCGACCAGATCATCAATGGGGCAGCTAAAATAATGTCGATGAGCGGCGGGCAGTTTTCTGTTCCCATCGTATTCCGCGGCCCTACCGGTAATGCCGGGATGCTTAGCTCGCAGCATAGCCAGTGTTTCGAGAACTGGTACGCCAATTGTCCGGGATTAAAGGTAGTTGTACCATCAAACCCTGCTGATGCAAAAGGCTTGTTAAAATCAGCTATCATCGATCCCGATCCGGTTATTTTTATGGAATCGGAACTGATGTATGGCGATAAAGGCGAAGTGCCTGAAGAGACCTATTATATTCCACTGGGTAAGGCTGTTGTTACCAAAGAAGGAACTGACGTTACCCTGGTTGGTTTTGGTAAGATAATGAAAGTGGTTAACGCCGCTGCTGCCGAGCTTGAAAAAGAAGGCATCCATGCTGAAGTGATCGACCTGCGCACAGTGCGCCCTATCGATTATGATACCGTGATTGCTTCTGTTAAAAAAACAAACCGTTTGGTAATTGTTGAAGAAAGCTGGCCATTAGGCTCAATAGCTACCGAAGTTGCCTTTAAGGTACAAAAAGATGCATTTGATTATTTAGATGCACCGGTACTGCGCATTATGGGTGGCGATGTTCCGTTACCGTATGCCCCAACATTGATACAAGAGTACCTTCCGAATCCCGAAAGAGTTATCAAAGCGGTTAAAGAAGTTATGTATGTTACAAAATAAGTTGATTGGGTGAATGGTTGATTATGTGAGTGGTTTTTTGCACTAAAATCAATTATAATTTTAAATATCTTTTAAGCCTGCTATAAAAATAGCGGGCTTTTTGTTTACTTTGAGGTACTTAAAATAAAGGCTATGAAATATTTAAATGTTAAAGCCAGTTTCAACAGGTTATTTTTACTTGCAGCTATTATTTGTTGCTGCTCTTTTTGTGCCACCGCCCAAGCGCCGGTTGTACCTGCGGCGGCTAAGCCGTCCCCGGTTAAGGCTGCAACGGTTGTTTCAAAAGGGGCAATTGCAAAGGTGGATACCTTTTTTAAAAAATATAAAGAAGAAGGGAACAGCGCAGCAATTGATTACCTGTTTGGCACCAATAAATTATTTACCGACCAGGCTTCGATCAATGTTTTAAAGGCAAAGTTAGATTCATTGCAAAAAACGGTTGGCCAATACCTGGGCAAGGAGTTGATCTCGCAAAAAAGTGCTTCAGCAAGTTTGATTTTCTATAGTTACCTTGTGAAATTTACTGCGCAACCTATAAGGTTTACCTTTATGTTTTATAAGCCCCAGAATGATTGGGTACTGTACCGTTTTAAATATGACGACCAGATGGATGGCGAATTGGAAGAAGCGGGGCGAATCAACAACAAAAGGCCATAAAAGCTTTATATTCGCTATATGATCAAGTCTAAAAATAAAGCTTTAATTGTTCCGGTCGCATTTTTTTTAATATTTCTCACAACAGGTATAATTAAAATTTATCCTGCCATTTAAAACCATGATACATTGCATATTGCCACATTGAGCTTTGGTATTACGGCTTGTATTGCTGGCATTTTATTAATTGTTATCGGCGCAATAAAAAGAGATAAAAAAGTTGCTTAAACATCACGTTCAAAATATGGAAAAGGATATCAAAAAGAAGCTTATTATGCCTTTTATTTCTTGTTTATGTTTCGTGGTTTGCAGTGTGATCAATATTTATCTCGGTATTGAGCATCATGAACCATGGCGAATACTCGCTGCTTCTGTTGGCGGCATATTTTTTCTTACCCTGATTATTTTAATTATCTGGCAGGTAATTAAAGAAGGCAGAAAAGCCGCTTAATTTTAGATTTGACAACTTTTTAAAAGTTGTCAAATCTCCCCGCCCTCTTACGGCACTATTGTTCCCCTAATATTTCAATTATACTATTTTTCACCTGCGGATCGCCAAAATTTGGCGCCAGGTGGCCTCCGTCGCTATTAAGTAGTACCAATTTTGCCGGCAGCAGCTTTGAAAATTCAATAGCTGGCGCTGGGTTAACCATGTGGTCTTGCTGCGAAGAGATGATAAGCATTTTTGCTTTTACATGCGCCGCTGCTTCCTTCATTGCGCCATTGTAAGGTTTTGAAATATCGTGCCCTATAACCGCCATGATCTGGTAGCGGGAATCATTCCAGTCGCCGGTTTTTTTGGTTTCGGCAGAAGTTAGCCATTTTGGAAAATTATCGTGCGATATGCCTTTTACGCGGTTTGCAGGCGTGGTTAGGAAAAGTTCCCAAAGCATATTTGCTGTCGGGATGATAGGGTTAACTTTATAATTACCATGGTTAAAAGCGCTATCGGCTTCAATAATTTTGCGGTAGGTGCTATAAAGCATAAGGTCATAGCTGGTAGGTTGGGGGCTGCCAACGATGGGTATCAGCACATCGGTAAAATCAGGATAGCTAACCGCCCATTGAAAAGTTTGTATGCCGCCCATCGAAATACCCATAATGGCATGTACATGCGCAAAGCCAAGTTTATTTGTGAGCAGTTGATGCTGGCTTTCCACTATATCCCTGATGGAAAATGCAGGGAAAGCCGGTCCATGCTGCTTTACACTGTTTGAGGGCGAAGCAGAAACGCCATCGCCCAGGGCATCAACAATTACTAAAAAATAATGGGTAGTATCAACCGCCTGCCAGGGAGCGGTGCCTTCAACGTCCCTGGCGGTACCGCCAAACCAGGTGAGAAACAAAATGACATTGCTTTTGGCGCTGTTTAGTTGGCCGTAGGTGCGATAGCCAATTTTACAATTATTTATAGTATTACCGGATTCCAGTTTAAAGTCACCAATGGCGGCAAATTGCTGGCGGCCGGGTTTGGATTTATTTTGGAGACGCAGGCGATTGGGCTGGGTACTTTTTTGTGCTTTTTTTACTTTTTCCGCATTAAGCGCAGTAATTTTATTATGCATGCTGCTAAAACATCGCCACACCGATCCTACAATCGATAATTTATTCCCCGCTCCATCCCCGGTTACCCAATTATGGAATATTTTCTTTTTTG
>JABDCF010000118.1 GCA_013288235.1 Bacteroidota bacterium
TTGGTGGCACGGCCGTAGGCACCGGCATCAACACCCCAAAAGGCTATGATGTATTGGTTGCGGAATACATTGCTGAATTTACCGGTCTGCCTTTCCGCACTGCCGAAAATAAATTTGAAGCGCTTGCGGCACATGATGCCATTGTTGAATCGCATGGCGCACTAAAACAAATTGCAGTATCGTTAATGAAAATTGCCAATGATATCCGCATGCTGGCTTCGGGCCCGCGGTCAGGCATTGGTGAGATACATATACCTGATAACGAACCGGGTTCATCAATTATGCCGGGCAAGGTAAACCCAACCCAAAACGAGGCGGTTACCATGGTGGCCGCGCAGGTAATGGGCAACGATGTAACCATCTCAATAGGCGGCTCCAACGGGCATTATGAACTGAATGTTTTTAAACCGGTTATGGCGGCCAACTTTTTACAGTCGGCCCGGTTGATCGGTGATGCATGTACTTCGTTCAATGATCATTGTGCCATAGGTATCGAACCAAACTATGCAGGTATCAAAAAGCACCTCGAAAACTCGCTGATGCTGGTCACCGCACTAAACCCGCATATCGGTTATGAAAACGCGGCTAAAATTGCAAAGAAAGCACTTAAAGAAAACAAATCGCTCCGCGAAGCCGCTACTGAACTTGGCTTGTTAACCAACGAGCAGTTTGACGAATGGGTACGCCCCGAAGATATGATTGGCAGTTTGAAATAGTGTGCCTCACCCTAAATCCCTCTCCAATGGAGAGGGACTTTGAAAAATTTATTAATGCAAAAGACTTTTCGCCTTGTGCCTCACCCAACCCTCTCCATCCTGATAACTATCGGGAGAGAGGGCTTTTGAAAAATCTATTGATGCAAAAGACCTTTCGCCTTTTACCTTTCAGCTTTTACCTTTCCACTTTAAGCTTTCTGCTTTTAGCCTCCTCCTGCCATTTAAACCCGGATGTACAAAAGCCGGGCGAAGGCTACCTGCAGGGCGAATGGCAGCAGGACTCTGTAACAAATCAAAAGCAATTGCTTAGCTATTCATTATATCGTCTTAAATTTAGCTGCGATTCTTTTTACGTGACTATAAAATCTTTCAGCAAAGTAAACACGGGCTCCGATAGCTGTATGGATTCGGGCCACTGGACAGAATATTGCAGAGGCGTCTACCAGCAACGGCACGACACCCTACAGTTAAAAGGCCAGTTTTGCAATGCCGATTTTACTGTTAAAGATGATAAAGGTTGTTTCCGGTCGGGTGACTATGACGAGACCTTTAAAGTCGGTAAAAAAACGGATTCGCTTGTTCAATTTGCAAGTACATCAAACGTGATACCAATAAATGCACATTTAATAAAAAGGATATCCTGCAATCCAAAACCGATTTAATATTAATATGAAAAAACAAAACTTTTTAAAAAAGCTGTTGCTAATTATCGCCGTAATTTATGCACCGCTTCAATCTATGGCCTGGGGCACAGAAGGCCACCGTATTTGCGGGCAAATTGCCAGCAGTTATTTAACGCCAAAAGCACGCAAAGCCATTGAGGCCATTTTAGGCACGGAGTCGATTGCCCTTGCCAGCAACTGGGCCGATTTTATAAAATCCGATCCTGCTTTTTCCTATTTATCGCCATGGCATTACATTGATTTTGATAAACCCTACAGCTACCCGGAAATGGTTGAATTTTTAAACCATGATACCAATGTGGATGCTTATACCAAACTGCAATTCCTGATCACGGAATTAAAAAAGAAAGACCTTAGCAAAGAGAACCAATTGCTTTACCTGCGTATGCTCATTCATATTATTGAGGATGTACACCAGCCTATGCATGCCGCACATGCGGATGACAAAGGTGGTAATGATTTTAAAGTAAACTGGTTTAACAACCCAACCAACCTGCACTCAGTTTGGGATACGCAGCTGATAGAATTTCAGCAATTAAGCTATACTGAATATACTGCGGCAATTAACCATACCACCTGGGCGCAACGTAATGCATGGCAAAAAGCGCCTATCAGCCAATGGCTTTTTGAGTCGAACCAGATAGCCGAAAAACTATACACCGAAATAAAACCGGGCGATACCCTGAACTACAAATACAACTTTAACCATATTGATATTGTTAACCAGCAATTGTTAAAAGCAGGCGTAAGGTTGGCTGGGATTTTGAACCAACTGTTTGGATAAAGTTTTGTTGAAATGTTGCAAGGTTGAAATGTTGTAAAGTTATTTATAAGCGCTTCATTACGCGCCTCCCAACCTTCTAACATTTCAACCTTCCAACATTTCAACTTTACAACCTTCCAACCTTCTAACACCTCCACATGAAAATCCTAATGGTATGCCTCGGTAATATTTGCCGTTCGCCACTGGCGGAGGGTATTATGCAGCACCTGGCAAAAGAAAACGGGTTGGATTGGGAAGTAGATTCCGCCGGTACAGGTAACTGGCATGTCGGCCAGGGCCCCGACCATCGCTCAACCCGCACAGCGCATAACCATGGCATCAATATCAGCGGACAAGTTTGCCGCCTGTTCCGCGTAAGCGATTTTGATACTTTCGATCACATTTTTGTAATGGACAAAAACAACCTCAGCGATATACTGGCCAAAGCAAGAAATAAGGAAGACGCCAAAAAAGTAAAGCTATTGCTGGACGATAAAATAGTACCCGACCCTTATTATGATGATGAACAGTTTGAGCCGGTGTTTAAAATGATTGAGGAGGGATGCAAGGAGACTATCAAACAATTACGCCCCGGTTAAATTCGTCTGTTGACAGCCTTATTTCAATTTCATTTTTAGGTTAACCGGGTTCTTGTCCCGTTAGGGACAACCCATTTGTAGCGCCAATCCAACCCATTCTTATTGCCCCGTCAGGTGGCAACACGTTCGCCAGGGGTTGCCGCCTGACGGGGCAATAAGACTTTATTATTTCTTTCCTACAAATGTTTAGCCCCTAACGGGGCATTCTATTGTGGACAAATGGCAATTGCCTCCTAAAAAGTTTAGACGATAGCCGATGCTTTTTCTTTTCTAAAAAACGCCAGCTCCTCCCCATCCCTTAACAAATTATCTACACGAGTAAACCCCGCTTTTTTAAGTACGCGTTGCGAACCCATGTTAGGCAATTCGGTTACGGCAACAATTTCGGTGGTATCTGTGCCGGTAAAACCATGTGCAACCATCGCAGTGGCCATCTCGGTGGCAATACCTCCGCCCCAATGCTTTCTGTCGAGGCTGTAACCTAATTCAAGTTTACCCGGTTCATTATTAAATGGCCGCAGCAAGCAGCTGCCCATAAAACCGCCATCGGCCTTGTTAAAAATACCCCATATACCCGATTGTTTATCAACGACATATTGTTCAAGCGCTTTATGGAAAATCCCGATACGCTCTTCCCTGCTGCGTTTCGGGATGTATAAAAGCACAATCTCATCATTAAAATGGTTTAGATAGGTATTTTCTTCTTCCGGTAAAAACTCGCGGACAATTATGCGTGGCGTTTGTGTAACGATGTTCATATTTTTAAATGTAAACGTATGTATTCAAGTCCTCTCCTTTGGAGAGGATTTAGGTGAGGCCTTCACAATCCTAAAAAACGGCAAATCGGCGCCATGCCAAAATATATTTCCATCCCTCACCAACCCGGCTTTCTGTAATACATTTTGCGATGCTATATTTTCGGGATGTGTGCAGGCGCATATTTCGGTTAGCCCTATATCTTCAAAACCATAAAACACCAATGCCTTCGAAAGTTCGGTAGCAATGCCTGCGCCCCAATATTTGGGGTTTAATACATAACCCAACTCAATGCGGGTTGGATCGGAATCCGCAGGTTTAAGGATACAAACACCTATAAATTCATCATCAATAGGGTTAAATACGCCCCAGCGCCCAAGGCCGGGGCTGCTTTTATAGCCTGCCAGGGCTTCGGTAAATTGTTTCAGCGTTTCATCTTCGCTCCGCTTAGTTACATACCGGGTTACCCGCTCATCTTTATACAGGTTCACCAATAGTATTTCTTCCTTTGGACAAAATTCACGAACAATTAAGCGGGGCGTTTGTACGATGATGTTCATATTCACAAAATTAACTAAGATTGATAGGATTAGAGGATGGCAGGATTTTATTTACAGGCTATTGACCGTCATCATCCTAAAATCTTGTTAAAATTCACTTCATTAATCCTGCGTATCCTTAAAATCCTTAAAATCGTGTTAACTTTGGCGCTTATGGCATCCATCAAACCATCCGTACCAAAAGGCACCCGCGATTTTTCACCAACCGAAATGGTGAGGCGTAATTTTATTTTCGATACCATTAAGAGCGTTTTCCGCAAATATGGCTATCAGCAAATTGAAACGCCGTCGATGGAAAACCTTTCTACATTGACTGGTAAATATGGCGATGAGGGGGACAAGTTGATATTTAAGATATTAAACAGCGGAGACTTTTGGAATGAAGCAGAAAGCAGAAAGCTCAAAGATGACAGCTTTGAATTTACTTCAAAAAACCTTCTTTCACTTATCTCAGAAAAAGCTCTCCGCTACGATCTCACGGTTCCATTTGCCCGTTACGTAGTGATGCACCAGAATGAGATCACGTTTCCGTTCAAACGTTTCCAGGTACAGCCGGTTTGGCGTGCAGACAGGCCGCAAAAAGGCCGTTACCGCGAGTTTTACCAATGCGATGCTGATGTGGTAGGTTCCGCTTCATTGTTAAATGAGGCTGAATTTGTGATGATCTACGATGAAGCTTTAAGCAAGCTTGGCTTAAAAGATTTCACCATAAAAATCAACAATAGAAAAATACTATCGGGCATCGCCGAAATTATAGACAAAGCTGATAACATTATCGACCTTACTGTTGCCATTGATAAGCTTGATAAAATTGGCCTTGATGGCGTGATAAAAGAGCTGATGGAACGCGGCTTTACCGAAGCTGATATTGAAAAAATAAAACCGGTTATATTGCTTGAAGGCTCGAATGAGCAAAAGCTCGAAAGCCTGCGCCTGGCCCTGATCGGTTCAGACACGGGTTTAAAAGGCTGCGAAGAAATTGAAACCGTATTAAATTATATCGCCGGCTGCAAACTGCAAACTGCCAGCTTAGAACTTGATATTACTTTGGCCCGCGGCTTAAACTATTACACCGGCGCTATATTCGAAGTAAAAACAAACGAGGTGTCCATGGGCAGCATCGGCGGCGGCGGCAGGTACGATGACCTTACGGGGATGTTTGATGATAAAAACAAGCTAACAGGTGTGGGTATCTCCTTTGGCGCTGATCGTATTTATGATGTGATGGAAGAATTGAACCTGTTCCCGGCTTCTTCAACACAATCTACCAAATTATTGATTTGCTGTTTTGATAAAGAAGGTGAAAAATTTGCATTACCTATTTTGCAGCAATTACGCCAAAAGGATATTAATGCCGAACTATACCCCGCAGGCGCTAAACTCAAAAAACAACTGGACTACGCTAACAGTAAAAATATCCCGTTCACCATCATCATCGGCAGCGAAGAAATTGAAAGCGGTTTGCTTACTGTAAAAAATATGGAAACAGGGGTGCAGGATAAGCGTACGGTTGCAGATATACTTAAAAATTTACTATAAACCCAGGGAGATCGCTTTTAAAAAGGAGGCGCCTTCGGAGCCAAAAAAATGTGCGATCCGTTTTGTCTATAAACAGGATGCTCCTATGGAGCTACAAGCGATTGGCCGCCTGACTCCAGCGGAGTCGCGTGTTTATAGAACAGAAAAATAGAAAATTCAGGCTCCAGGGGAGCCCCCTTGCGATTTCATTTTAAAAGCGATTTCCCAAGTTATACTAAAAAGGATAGTCAGTCCCCGAAAGGGTACCTTACAGTTTATTTGAATTTCCATTTCATTACGGCCTCTACCTTATTCTGCACGTGCATTTTAAGGTAAATATTTTTGATATGCTTTTTTATAGCATGAACCGTAACATCCAAAGCAGCGGCGATCTCTTTCACCAGCTTCCCTTCGGCCATCAGGTCGAGCACCTGTTTTTCGCGCGAGGTAAATATTTCATTCCCGTCTTTTATTTGCGATGGTTGAAAATGGTTTATTATTTTTCGTGCGATACCAGGGCTCATAGGCGAACCGCCATTATGTATCTCTTTAATCGAGTTGAAAATTATTTCGGGCGGGGCGCTTTTTAGTAAATAACCCGTAGCGCCTGCATTTAAGGCTTCAAATATTTTTTCGTCCTCCTCAAACACGGTCAGTATCATAAACTGGATGCTGGGGCATTCAACCTTTAATTTGCGGATGCATTCGATCCCGTTCATCCCTGGCAGCTGAATATCCGTCAAAATAACATCGGGCAAAATTTCGGGCACTTCCAGCATGGCGCTTTCGGCGTCTTTCCATATCCCGGCAAGCTGTACCTCGTTGGATAGCCGGAGCAACGATGCCACGGCCGTACTGTAATTTTCAGTGTCTTCAATAAGCCCAACGGATATCATTAGCCAAAAATTAAATCGGTTGAAAGTACGGTTACATTTATCATAAAACAACTACCCGTTTGAGTACCTGTCCAGCCCAAACTCAATACTGATCGATGCACCGTCGTCATTAAAAAATTTAAACCTGCCATTGATCTGTTCCATCCTGCGTTGCATATTTTTAAGCCCGTTGTTAAAAAAATGGCCATCCTGGGTATCCGGAAAGCCCTTTCCGTTATCTTTTACACTGATAATAAGTTTATGCGGGTGCAGCTCAACCCTGAGTTCAACATAATCGGCATTGGCGTGCTTTATTACATTGTTAAGCGCTTCTTTTATACTTAAATAAATATTACGCCTTATTACACCTTTAAGCGCAACATCAGGTATTGACGACGGGAAAATGATTTTGGTACGATAGGGCAGCGGCTCAAATAACTGTGCAAAATATAGCCTTATAAATATCAGCAAGCTTTCAAGACTATCGTTAACCGGGTTTAACGACCATACTATTTCTTTCATCTGGGCTACGAGCCCATCGCCAAGGGAGGCAACTCTTTCAATATCGGAATATTCGGCCTTACCGCTGAGCTTTGATTTAAGCAGGTTTATATAAATAAGCATAGTTGAAAGGCCTGTGCCTATATCATCGTGCATATCACCACTGATGCGCTGCCGCTCGGCTTGCACTGCCAGTTGTTTTTCATGCACCTGCTTCTGCTTCTTTTTGTTATTGCGTATATAAACAATGAGGTATGAAATAACCGCAGATAGCACAAAAAAGCCTATCAATATATTAAGCACAAGCGCACGGTTTTCTGCTTCAGTTTGCTTTAGCCTTTGTTGTTGTTTCAGTAATGCGATTTCTTTGTCTTTCTTATCACCTTCAAAGCTGCTCCTTACCTGTTCAATAGCACGGGTTGTTTTCTCGTTAATTATTGAATCTTTAAGCACCGCATATAGTTGCTGGTAATGGTAGGCCCTATCATACCGTTTTTGCAGTGCATATGTCTTTGAAAGACCGTTGTAAGCATCGCGTATGTCTTCACGATGCAGTATTGCTTTTGACAGTGATAGCCCCTTATTTAAAAATTGCATCGCATGTTTATAGTTCTTTAAAGCCATGTACACCTCACCAATGTTAACATAGTAGCTTGCGAGATCATATTGGTTAAACGATGGGGGATGACGGCCATCATTATAATTAAGTCCGTTTAACGCGTACTGAAGCGATAACTGATAGCGTCCCTGCATCTTATATAAATTGCTTATTTTGAATAAAGTGTAGGATATCCTATCACTTTTATCCGACTCGTTATTTTTATAATTATTTTTTTTGTAGACAATTTCCCTGCTATTCATCCTTTTATAGATGTCCAAAGCGTCAAAAAGGTATTCAAGGGAGACTTTGTAATCATTTTCGAGTAAATAAATATCTGACATGCAGTTATAAGAATCTGCCAATACCATCAAATTGTCCATCTCCCTGGCCAGGTTTAAGTATTGCCTGTAATATTTTATCGCTTCTGCAGGCTTTTGCTGTTTAAGGTAAATAAAGCCCATTTGATTATTGTAATGGGCAAGCATTTCTTTATCATTTCGCTGCTCGGCTGCAACCAGGCCCTTTTGGGCAATGGTCATTGCGCCGGGGTAATTGCCGAGATAATAGTACATATTTAAAATACTTCCGTAGCTCAAATTGATATCTCCGTACAATCGGTTTGTTTCCGCAATTTTAACTGCTTCTTTATAGTAATTAATGGCCTTTGTATAGTCTTTTGTTATTTCTTCATAAACGGAACCGAACCTGATCAGCGACATAACAAGGCCGTGGTTGTATTTTAATTTGCTGGCTAATAACCATGCTTTTTGTGCAGTGGCTAACGCTGAATCAGTAGCACCTTTGCTGATCAGGAAATCGCAAAGATTTGTGTATAGGATAACCTTATTGGTGTCTTCTTTGCTTGCTGCTATTTTTTTTTGGAGCGAGGCAGTATCTTTTTGCAACGGCTGTGCCTGGGCTATTATTGAAATAAGAGAGAGGAAAAAATAGAAAACGCATACACGTATATTCATGCAAGCAGCAATTGGTTGGTTGAATATAGGGAATATGCCCGGCTAAAGGAATTATTTATTTAAATATTGCGTGTGTTAAATCGGGCTTGCAAATAGGATGCCGCTCTTTTACAACCCGATTTATAAGTTATTCCTTATGTTTTTTCTGAAAATTGCTGCTAAGCATTATGCTCATAACAGCCACGCCGGCAAAAACAAGTACCCATGTAACTGGCTGTGCAGTGCTGATGTTGCCGGCATTAAACAGCAAAAAGCCAACAACCAGGTTAAACAGTGCCCAAATAACATTTGTTACCGGTGACGAAAGCCCCTGGCCAGGTGGTTTTGAAAACGGCGTCGGGAATTTATCGCCGCATACGCCATAAACAAAATGAGGCACAAAATTAGCAAGGAACGCCCCCGCAAAAAAATCAGCTAAGTAATTATACCATTCCATAAGATAGGCTTGAGTTTGTTTCCACCGAAGTTACAGAAATACCCTAATTAACTAAGCATTCCGAAATCGAAATTCCGAAATCCCAAATCCCCCAAAATCACTCTATCTTTCTGAATTCATACGGGTTGTACTCCACAAAATCAGCCACCTTAACCTTTACCCCGGTTACCTTGCCATTTTGAACATAAAATGGGAATACTGCTTTGCCTAAAACCGGGTCGCTAAAAGTTACATAAAAACGGTTACCACCAAGGGGTTGTAAGTGGGCGTACATATGAGTATGGTGTTCAAAGCGCATTTCGAGGTCATTGCCTTCGCCCTGGTTAACAGTCATAGTCCCATACAGGTCATTTACATATTTGCCGGCGTAAGCAGTTATGGGCAAAGCGGTTGCATGGTTTAAAGCTACGGTATCGCGCAGGCGCTTGTCTGCTGTATCAGTTTTAGCTTCAGCGGCTTTAAAACCGGCAAGGGCAACGCCACTGTAATTCCGGTAAGGCATTTTAAAATAAGCATCCATAATTTCCCAACGCAGGGCGTCAAAAAAATCGTTCTGATCGGTATTGGTCAACACGATAATGCCCAGGTGCTCTTGGGGCACTAAAGTAACTGAGGTTAAATAACCATTTACCCCGCCATCATGCATCACCAGGCTATGACCTGCATAATCCTGCACAAACCAGCCCAGGCCATAAAGCTCGTAATCACTTTCGCCGTTAGGGTGATGTACGCTGCCGACGATATCCTGTGGCTCGCGCGTAGCTTTTATAGCTGCCAGCGGGATCACTTGCCTTTGACCCACCTTGCCATCGTTAAGCAAGGCCAGCACCCATTTGCTCATATCGTTTATTGACGAACTGATACCCCCTGCCGGGGCAAGCCCGTCTATCTGGCAATAAGGAATCGGTGACAATCTTCCATCAATAAGGGTATGCGGCACAGTGCGGTTATATGATTTTGGCATATCTGCCGAGAGCGCCAAAGTATTTATCATGCCCAGTGGGGCAAAAATATTCTCTTTCAAAAAAACTTCCCATGGTTTGCCGGTCACTACAGGGATGATCTGCCCGGCGGTTAAAAAAGCAGAGTTGGTATAGCCCCACTTGGTGCGGAAGGGAAAGGTTTCCTTCATCTGCCCCAGCTTTGTAATAATTTCCTCACGGGTAAGGTTGGTATTATAAAAAGTAAAATCACCCTGGAAAGTCCTGAAACCTAAGCGATGGCAAAGCAGGTCCCGAATAACGGCCATTTGGCCTGCTTCAATATCATCCAGCTTAAACTTGGGGAGGTATTTGGTCACCTTATCATCCAGCGAAAGCTTATTTTGCGTCTGCAGCATAGCTAAAGCCGTGGCGGTAAAAGCCTTTGTATTGCTGCCGATCATAAACAGCGTATTTATATCCACTTTGTCGTTCTGGCCAAGTTCTTTAATACCGTAAGCGTTCATCAGTACGATCTTGTTATCTTTAACAATACAAACAGCAGCGCCTGGTATGCGCCAGTTGGTCATGGCTCGGCTGATATAATAGTCGAGGCTGTCTTTGATGAACTTACTTCTGTCAACGCGCTGTGCGCGGCAAAACGGGGTGCAGGTAAGAAATAGTATAACAGCCAGAAGTATTTTTTTCATTACAGAAATTTTTAAAGACTTTAAAGTGCTAATTTAACGCAAAATTTACAGAGGGATTTTATTTTTTACACCATAAAGCGACATATTCATGAATTTTAAATTTTACAAAACAGGGCTAATGTCCCTCACATTTTTGCTGGCGCTGTTTTCGCAGCATGCAGCTAAAGCCCAGCGCGGGAGAACCCATTGGGCTGCAGATGGTTACCAGTATTACCGGGCGCAAGGCAGCCAGATATTTGAACTGGATACCCGCGACTCTGCCAAAAAAACGGTTTTAGTAACCCCGGAGATGCTTACCCCGGCCGGCCAAAAGCCGCTTGTTGTTGCTAACTTCATCTTATCAGACGATGGGAATAAGGTATTGATATACACAAATACCAAAAGAGTGTGGCGCCAAAATACCCGCGGCGATTACTGGGTTTATGATATGGGCACCAAAACCTTAAAACAATTAGGTAAGGGTTTGCCTGAATCCTCATTGATGTTTGCCAAACTATCGCCGGATGGTACCAAAGCCGGGTATGTAAGCGGGCATAATGTTTATGTAGAAGACCTGGCAACCGGCGACGAAAAACAATTGACTTTTGATGGCACAAAAAAAATCATCAATGGCACATTCGATTGGGCTTACGAGGAAGAATTTGATTGCCGGGACGGTTTCCGTTGGTCGCCCGATAGCAGGGCCATTGCTTACTGGCAGATTGATGCCAGCAAGATAAAAAACTACCTGATGTTGAATACTACCGACTCAATTTACCCATTTGTTGTGCCTGTGGAATATCCTGTAGCAGGCGAAGATCCCAGCTCATGCAAAGTGGGCGTTGTTGATATCAGCACTGCTAAAACAAGCTGGTTAAATATCCCCGGTGATGCCGTACAACATTATATCCCGAGGATGGAATGGGCAGATAATGCTAATGAGATTATTATAGAGCAATTGAACCGTGCGCAAAATGACAGCAAGATATTTGTTGCCAATGTATCAAACGGTACAGCAGCTTTGATACATGAAGAACAGGACAAGGCCTGGATAGATGGCAAATCGCGCTGGAACGGCGGGGACCCGGTTGGCTGGGAATGGATAGATAAAGGCAAAGACTTTATTTGGGTGAGCGAAAAAGACGGCTGGCGCCATTTGTATAAAATTGACAGGGACGGTAAAGAAACCCTGATAACCAAAGGCGATTATGATGTAGAAAGCCTTACACTTATTGATGAAGCAGGCGGTTATATTTATTTTATTGCATCGCCTGATAATGCTACCCAAAAATACCTGTACCGTATAAAAATAAAAGGGGGCAATGCTGAACGCGTAACACCTGCTGATGAACAAGGAACAAACAGCTACGAAATTTCGCCAAACGGCAAAATAGCCCTGCATAACTTTTCAAACATCTATACACGTGGCGAAAGCGAAGTAATAAGCTTACCAGATCATAAGCACATTAGCGGGCAGACAATCAAGTTAAACACAAACGCTAAAAATAAACCCGAATTTTTTAAAGTAAAAACTGCCGATGGTGTTGAAATGGATGGCTGGATGGTAAAACCTACTAATTTCGATCCCAACAAAAAATATCCTATCGTGTTTTATGTTTACAGCGAGCCGGCCGGGGCAACAGTATCCGATTCGTACGGTGCAAGTATGAATAGGGAATACGTTGGCAATATGGCCGATGATGGTTATATTTATGCATCCATTGATAACCGTGGCACACCTGCTCCAAAAGGCGCGGCATGGCGTAAATCCATTTATAAAAACATCGGCCTTATAAATATACAGGACCAGGCCATGGGCGCGAAGGAAATATTAAAATGGCCTTTTGTAGATTCAACCCGTGTGGCCGTTTGGGGCTGGAGCGGTGGCGGTTCTTGTACGCTTAACCTGATGTTCCAGCATCCTGAAATATATAAAACAGGCATTTCGGTAGCCGCTGTTGGGTGGGAATTAACCTACGATAATATTTACCAGGAACGTTACATGGGCGTACCTATTGATAGCGCAAGCCGCGCAGTATTTATAAAAGGGTCGCCGATTACCTACGCCAAAAACCTGCGTGGTAATTTATTATACGTACATGGTACCGGTGATGATAACGTGCATTATAAAAACGCCGAAATGCTGATTAACGAACTTGTAAAATATAACAGGCAGTTTGACCTGATGTCGTTCCCTAACCGTACCCACGGCATATTTGAAGGGCCCGGCACAACGTTATATCTGCAAACTTTGTACACCAGGTATTTAAAAGAGCATTGCCCTCCGGGAGGAAGATAGGCTTTATTGAATGATGGATTTTTAAGCGGGCAGCCATTAGGTTGCCCGCTTTTTTATTTTCGTACGAATTGCCTCACATCATTAAAGAGAAGAAGCAAAGGGCTGTGTCTATGTGGCGCTTGGGATGTATGCATGCCGCCCCGAATTACGAGGCAAGTGGTAGTTAACTGTTATAATCAAAAAGCTTTTCTAATGTGTCTGTTGTAAGTGCCAATTTATGATATATGACATAGATATCATCGACTGTGTAGGTTACTTGTTTATTGCTATTTAAAAACGATTCCCCATATTTAATAAATCCTATTTCCCTGGTTTCGGTGAACTTTTTAATTGCTTTTTCTGAATAATCTAAGAGTAAATGTGCTAAATGGTTTCTCGTTTTTATAATAGATGTCAAGCTGGGAAAAAAAGTATCTTTCATTGCCACATAAAGGTCAGGATGCTGTTTTTCAATTATTATCTTGAATATTTCTTTCTTTTTATCAAAGCCATAATTATCAGCAGATAGGAAATAATAGACGATCTCACTTCTTTTTTTTTCTGTTTCGCAAAAATATTCGGCTAAATAGTTATCCATTAATCTCT
>JABDCF010000119.1 GCA_013288235.1 Bacteroidota bacterium
GCTTTTTGAAGCTGCGTGATATAAGCTGCCTGCAGGTCTGCCGGGTTTGAGCCATCGGCATAGGTAGGCAAAAAGCTAAGGTTGCCATTTACCGTTGGAAAATTGGACAATTGGATGTACTTGGAAATATCCCCGGATATTGGCTGTTGAAACGGATAGTTGTTCCATACCCCGGCTGCCTGGAAAGTGTTACCATGCGGTACAGTGCCTGAGCGGATCACTGGGTTAGTAAGCACATAGTTGCTTGCAGGTTGACCGTCTAACGTGCCGTTAACCATTTCGAGGCCGTTACCGGTGGGATCGGTTACCAACGTGCCCAGTGTTTGGTTAAGCCACATACCTGTTTCTTCGTGCAGGATGTTTTTACTTACATTTTCGGCTACTTTTTGCGAGTACTTTACTGCGCCTATTTGCTCCGTGCCGTTATTAAGGCTACGGTTAGGTACCGGCGCAGGTACGGCAGTAAAAACATCGGTTTCAAAAAGCTGGCTTATCAGTACAATAAAACCCAGGTTTTCAGGGTTTGGATTTGGCACAACCATCAGGTTAAAGCCGGTGTCGCCCACCCATTCGTTGCCGTTTACCAAAGTTTGTAGTGGCCCCAGGAAAGTACCGGTGTTGGCTGTTGCTTTACGGTTAAATGCGTTTGCGGTTTGCGGGTTGTTTAGGTTTTCCATTATTTTTTGTTTTAAGGTTTAAGGCATAAAAGTATATCAAATTTTTAAAAAATGAAAGGCGAATACATTTTTTATTTTATAAAAATCAGAGTAATAGACAGCGTGAAAATATTTAATTATAAAGTAAATATTTAAGAAATTGATTAAAAATTGTAGAGACGCAATACTTTGCGTCTCCCGCTATTAAGGCATCTTAAATTAGATTTGCAAGTGTGGCCTGCCTACGGGAGACGCAAAGTATTGCGTCTCTACAAAATATCAAATAAGATTATATATGATCAACCCTAATACCTGTCCCAAAATGCCGGTGGCTCAATGCCCAGCGACCGCAGGTAAACATAAGCCTGCGCGCGGTGATGAATTTCGTTATCTATCCAATAAAGGATTATGTCTGAAGTTATCCCTTCATATGCGCCAAAAGCCTTCATTGTTTCATGAAACCGTTGTTGTGGGATTTGCGGCCAAAGGGTATTTATCTTATCGGTCACAGCATCCCAGTTATTTAAAATTTCTTGTTTTTTGCTGGCAAGGGCTTTCCCTGAATGATAGTCAAGATCGGCGATTTGCGTCGGTTCATCTTTGAAAAGGTCACCGAGGCCCGTATTGGCAATGCCGGTTAGCTCCTTCACCATGTCCGAAAACGGGCGCATCCCCCCTATCGAATAGTTAAAAAATTTATCCTCGGGGAAGGCTTCAATTACTTTTCTCGTTAAGCCACGGTGCCCCTGCCAGTGTTTTAATATGGCATCAGATGAAGTGAAACCAAGGGTTGCATTGCTAGTTTGCTGTTTGATCAGTTCGTTTTCCATTGTTTTTTAGTTTTAAATGATTTATAAAACAAAGAAAAGCAGGCGGAGTGACAGCCCTATGTCAGCAGCTATGACTGGCTAAAAAAATATATGAATTTCGATAGTGCCGTTAGGTGCAAAATGTCGGTAGAAAATTCAACAGTTGACCTTTTGGCGTGCCATAGGTACGCAACTTTGCGAGGTTCCGTACCTATGGCACGGTATTTTCCTTCGCTTATTTTACTACCGACCTTTGGCCCACGCTGGGGCCAACCCTTTAGCTTAATGATTGTTCTGCGTCTTACAAATATCCATTCGAAACCAGCCAGTCCAGTATCCTGCCCAGCGCTATCTGGTTACGGTCGGCGGGTGTAGATGCTACAATAACATGGTCTTTGGTATGTAAAGGGACATTTCTGTGGTTATTATCTTTGGGCGTGTAAACGTCAAAATTTTGCGCATTATTTTTACCGGCGAAGCTGATTCGGGCAACCATTACGCCGTTTGGCAAACTGATTTGATAACTATCGATGTTGGGATCCGAGGTGACATCTTTAAACCTGCCGATCATCTGTTTATCCTGTGAGATTGTTTGATCTTCGTTTAATATGATAGGGGCTATGTAGGTCCTGGTAACGCGGGTGTAATCCGGCGCAACCGGCGGGTCAAGACTTTTGCGGGCTATAAAATCTTTTAAAAGCGCGGGATCTATGTCATCATTAGCGAAAATATTTGCCGCCCCGATAAGTTTAACAAACGATTTCTCGGCCCCCAGCTTATTCACCTGGAAAACGGCGGCCTGGTCGGCGGTTAAAAATGTGAACCGATAATAAAAGAAACTATTGTCATTATTGGGCATTACAAAATCCGTCGCAATTTCGGCGGTGATCAACTTTTTACCCGATAGCGAATAAACCTCAAAATTGCTGGTGAGCCCGAAATTTTGTTTGATTCTGACAACTTTTGCCAAATCTTTTCCATCTACGCTGATGACATTATTTTTGTAATCAATTTTCTGGGCCGAGGTAGAACTGACAGTGATTAGCGCGGTCAGCAAAATAAGTAGTTGTTTCATGTTTTTATTGTGATTTGAATAGATAATTTTTGCCCGGACTAACTTATGGGGTGTTTGTTAGCGCCTTGCAGTTGGGGTTTATCAAAGTTATGATTTTAAAATTCAGAATGGAATAAAAAAGCTGTTAACTTATTGTTAAGGGGTTAAGTGCGGAAGAAGGTACTCGAACCCCCACGCCTCGCGGCGCCAGATTCTGAGGGCTTAGCTTTGAGCTTTTATTTTAGTCCTATTCAAGTAGTCCCTTAATTGCTCAAAAGTCATTCCTTGTATATCATGCGATATTTTAGTTTTTATTTCCCTGAAAGTTTTAACTGTATCAAATTCTTTTGTTGTTTTATTATCTTTCGTTTTCATTTCCCACAATGTCTTTAGGTGATCGAATTTCAAGGGTCGAATATCCCAAACGTAAATTTACAGAATTGTATCCTCTTATCAGGTAAACATTTACAATATGCTTAAATTCCAGCTAACCAATAAATCGACCTTAGTTAACGTGGCTACAGCAATACAGATACAATCGTCCAAACTCGTAGGCCCGACAACCTTATCCTTGACGCCCCCAATGAGTTACAGGCGCACCGACTTCTATTACTATTATTTCGTTAATTCGCAGATAATTTTGTATCTATCCTGCTTGATAAATGAAATGGATCACACGAGAACATCCTAAGATTGACCGGATCGCCTGTCCCTGGCTGATAAAACGGTTCATTGACCCTGATGCAGAGATCATTTACGTTCCTTACCACGAAGTGCTACCGAAGGCCCGTGATTTAGGCGCAACTCCGTTCGATATTCCAAAAGTGGAGTACACACATTACGATGATCAATGCACATTCGATTATTTCTTAAAAAAACACCAATTAAAAAATCTGGCTTTGGATCGCATCGCCGCCATTGTTCGTGGTGCTGATACCGACCGGCACGATTTTGCGCCGCAGGCAGCCGGTTTGGAAGCAATTTTTTCTGGCCTGGCGTATAACAGTAAAGACGATCACCAGTTGCTGGAAATGGGTATGGTTATTTATGACGGGTTATATAGCTGGGCACAATTCCTGTATAAAAAGAAGCATAGCGAAACACCTGCCGAAGAATTACTATTGCAGGTTTATCATCAATATTTGAAGAATAAGGGCGGTAAGAAAATCCCGAACTGGGCAATGGAACTCAAAGAAATGATCCAGGATCAGATTGATACGAATATAGCGCTGAGCTTACAACAGGCATCCGAAGAACTGGAGATCAACCCGGCTTATTTATCCCGGGAATTTTCAAAATACTTTGAAAATATGACCTTTGGGGATTATATCCGTAAGCAGCGTATAGACAAAGCACAACATTTGATAGAGACCACTAATCGAAGTTTAACCGAAATCGCTTACCTCACCGGCTTTTCCGACCAAGCTCATTTTTCCCGCATTTTTAAACTGTACAACGGAAAAACGCCATCTGCCTTTAAAAAAAGTTTAGCCCAAAAGTAAAATTCAGACAAAAGGTAAAAAATATGCAAGTGACGCCGCTTTACGCTGCTTAACATTGCAGATATCTATTATACCATGAAAAACGAATATTCACTTAGCCGCAGAACCGCCTTAAAGGCGGGTGTATTGCTGGCCGGGACTACTTTATTGAATTTAAAAAATGCAGATGCTTTGCCGTTGGGCGTTGCTAAAACTCCGGCGCTGTCAACTGATGAAATTGCCGCAATAGAAGCTGCTATCGGGAAGAAAGGCACCTATAAAGATGCGGAAGCAACCTATACCATTCCGTTGCCCCGCAACGACCTGAAGATGACCTTAAAAGGCGAGCCTGTGCCGATTCCTTTCGGTTTCGGGGGCTGGGTTTCTATAAAGAAAACAGTTGATGGTAAATCTGCTGTGATTATGAGCGATTGCGTGTTATTACAGGAAGAAGTTAATCCTTTAATGTCGGCAGCACAAGCTGCGGGTTTAGAGGTGGGCGCTGTGCATAACCATTTTTTTTATGAAGAACCACGTATATTCTATATGCACATACACGGCATGGGTACACCTGCAGAGCTTGCAAAAAAATATGCGCAGGCTATATCATCCACTAAAATAGCACCGCAAAATCAGCCCCCCGCCGGGGCGCCGCCCGCAAAAACCGGCAAAGATATTTTTGATGTGACTGAATTAAATAGCATTATAAAATACGAGGCCGCTATAAATGGCCCGACTATTAAGTATACTATCGGCAGGGCCGATCTGACAGTGATGGCTATGGGCGCTGAAATGACCACTAATATTGGCTTGAATACCTGGGCCGCCTTTACGGGTACCATGGAACGGGCACATATTGCGGGCGATGTAGCCATGCTGGATACAGAAGTTAACGCCGTTATCAGAACTTTACGTGCAAATAATTTGGAAGTGGTGGCGGTACATAACCACATGCTGGATGATAAGCCGCATATGATCTTCCTGCATTATTTAGGAACCGGGCCTGCTTTGGAACTGGCCAAAGGTTTTCGGGCGGCGTTAGATCAATTGGGTAAAAAACAGTCGGGCATGGGTGTAATGAAAATGTGATGGTGAAAAAAGCTATTTATTTAATCCTGGTTACGTTCGTTATTTGTTGCCAGGCATATGCGCAAAGCCCGGAAATATCATTAAGGGAATTTGCGTCCGGTCAGATAAAAAAAGGTGTACGTTCCATTGGCATGGGCGGCGACGGCGCAACCTGGGGTAACTATGCTTTGGTGTGGAGAGACTCGTCTACTGCGCTGGCGGATGTTGGCAACACCCGTTACACCAACGGAAATAATTTTAGTTTTGATGCAGTTGGGGTTACCACGCCTGCGTTGTGGCACGGAATGACTGTGTATGCCATAGCCCTTTCTCAAAATGCTAATGATGTTTCGGCTTCCCTCAAATCACCTGGATTGGGCCCGGTTGCCGTGCCAACTCACGGCGACGGGAATGACAATGCCCTGTTTATAAAAGCGGCATTGCCATTGAACAAACAATTTTCGTTTGGTGTTTTATTGTCTTATGAACGCTCGCAATATGATGCCGCTACCGACAATACACCCGGTGGCTTTGTGAGGTATCAAACCAATTGGTTGCCGTCCGGCGGGTTTGGCTTTACATATCAGCCTGATACACGTTTTCTTTTTGGTTTCCGGGCATTGTTTAACCAGGATATGGAAGAGCGGATAGATAACACAAGCTCAGCTGAAGGAATAGCAGCATCGCAGGAATACCGGCTCGGGGCATCAATCGGTCTTTGGGAAGATGCACTCTTTGATATCGGCGGTAACATTAGAAGCAAACAAGATCATATCGCAGGTACCAGTTCATCGCAGGTGAAACCTAACATTGGGTTTGAACAAAATTTATGGAACCGGCATTTTGCATTGCGGGCCGGGATTGATGAGACTTCCGGTACAGGCGGATTTACTTTAAAATTTCAGCCGATTTCTGTTGATGTAGCTTACGTCAATAATATCGGCATCGCCAGGGTCGGCAACTTATTTGGGCAAAGCAGCAATTCTTTGATTGCTACGGTGATCTTTAATTACGGTTATTTTATGAGCAAAAAGCATTCAAATACGAATTAGCCCAACTCTTTGCCGATTTTATCTCCGACCGGATAGGTTCGATATCGTTAATAGCTTATACTTAATATCGAAAGCACCGGGCAAGTAAGGCAAAACAAATGGTAAATTCGATTATTCAAATCTGGGACAATGCAGCACCAAAAGCACCCTTTATTCACCCTGCTATTAGCCGGGCTTATATCTTTTACCGCCTGCAATGCGCAGGATGAATCAGGCAGGCAACTGTTGAAGCTGGAAAAAGAGATTCCACTACCCAACGTAAAAGGCCGTATTGACCATATTGATATTAACCTGAAAGATCAGGTTGCCTATGTGGCTGCTTTAGGAAACAACACGGTAGAGGTAGTTGATTTAAAAAGTGGAAAAGTAACCGGAAGGATTACCGGTCTTGACGAACCGCAGGGTGTGGCTTATATTCCCAAACATGGCGAAATACTGATTGCCAATGGCGGCACCGGTGAATGCGGTTTTTACAATACAACTACGTTAAAAAAGACGGGCAGCATTAAGTTGGCCGATGATGCAGATGATGTTCGCTATGATGCAGAAGCTGATAAGATTTATGTAGGTTATGGTAGCGGCGGTATTGCCATTATCGATGCGAATAACCACAAGCAGTTAAGTGATATTAAATTACCCGCACACCCGGAATCTTTTCAATTAGATGCTAAAGCAAATAAGCTTTGGGTGAACCTGCCTGGTTCGGGCATGATCGGTGTTTGCGACCTGAAACAATTGAGCCTGGTTACCAAATGGACTAAATTGTTACCCCGTGCCAATTTTCCGATGGCTTATGATGAGGCGCAGCACCGCATTATCGTAGGTTATCGCATTCCCGCCAAACTGGTTATTTATGATAGCGAAACCGGCGAAGAAATATTCAGCGGGCCAATGGTTGGTGATGTGGACGACCTGTACTGGGATGCCAAAAGTAAACAGGTATATATAAGCGGCGGCGGCGGAGCAGTGGATATTTTTAAGCAAACAAGTAATACCACCTATAAACAGATCGCACACATCAAAACCCGTGGTGGCGCCCGTACCTCTTTGTTGGTTCCCGAATTTGGTTTATTCCTGATCGCTGCCAGGGAAAGCGGCAACGAAAAGGCGGCTTTATTGGTTTATAAAGTAAATTAACCAATCAGTAAAATCATTTTTTAAATATTCGGTGAAATCACGATAAAAAAATCTATCTTTGCAGCCTCTTAAAAATCAAAAACGCGGAAGTGGCGTAATTGGTAGCCGCACCAGACTTAGGATCTGGCGCCGCGAGGCGTGGGGGTTCGAGTCCCTTCTTCCGCACGGAATTAAACCCGGTCAATTTGGCTGGGTTTTTTAGTTTAAATGGTGCACAGTAACACCAATCATCGGCTAAATGGCAAGATTTGTACCAATTCTATGTCAGAGTGATATTCTATATAAGCATTGTAAACCAATTCAAGGCTATCGTTTTCTACTCTTCACTAACCAGAGTCGGCGCTTTAATAACTAAGTCATTAGATCAATCTTTTTTGATTTTAAGATTATTCAAAAGCTTAAGTTTCTCAATAATTTTATCCGCTTGTTTTTCAGTCAGTTCAATATCTTCCATTTTAATAAGAGATTTATGCGCTGCTAAATAATCGCAGCTATTCTCATTATACTTCCACAAGGCAAAAGCCAACATTTCTCGCTGAAATTGCTGATTATTAAACTTTTCATCACTAATTAATCTGCGTTTGGTTGGATTGTTTATGGTTTTGTGTATAACCGGCTCTTCATTCCTCAGCCCACTTTCCCTCGCTGTTTGATTCGCCTTTTTAAAAAAATCAAATATTCCCATGTAGGTTATATCTTTATGTTGCAATGTGAGTTAGTAAATCTAATAAAAACTAATTCAAATTAAACTTTTATAATTCGCCTTATTATAATTATAGATAGAATATCTTCAAGGTGTTCTAAGGAATGCGCGGGTTCCGCGCAGGGATCATTAGATAACACGATAAAGGTACTATAAGCTAAATGCAGCATCACCCAATCTGCTGCACCCACTGGCTTCGCCAGGCCGGCGCCTCGAAGGGGTCTGCGAAATACTGTGTCTCATGCATTACTTTACCGTTGCGGAACTCCATAATGCTCACTGTGTATGCCGGCTGCCCCTGGTAGGTGATGGTGTATTCCGTGATCCAGAGATCGTCTTTCCCCACAATCCGCCTGACATTAAAACCCGAAGGCTTACCCGGATGATACCCCCGCAGGGCCTGCAAGTTATGTCGTCCGATGATCCGCTCACCCGACTGTGGGTAATCGCAAATGGCATCGTCATCGTAAATATCATGCTCGGCATTTAAATCGCCGGTCGCCGAGGCATGCCAGTGCGCATCCAGTGTTTTGCGTATTTGTTGTTCTTCCATGGCTTCAGTTGTTTATCTTTCCCTAAAATAATTTACAAAGGCTTATTAACTACCAGCTCTCCCGGCTTGTACAAAAAGTAAGCCGTAATTGTTAATACGAAAGTTAACATGGTAACGCATATTGCAAACGGGAAAAAGAAGAGGATCTCGTCAATACCCCAGGCCAGTATGCATAGTGAAACCGATAAAAGTACCTTTTTGGCCAGCCGGGGCGATGTATTTAATTCGCCGGATACAAACCAAAGCACCAATATAAATAGCAGGATGGCTATGGAACAGCCGTAGCCAAAGCCATCGTAATAGTCGCCCATGCTGTGTATTGCACCCATAAAAGGGAACTTCGGGCCTGTCATCTGCTTTATTATTTCCTGTTGGGCAGGGTCTGTCGCTTTTTTCCATCCGCTAAAGCCCATGGTATGCCCCAAAAGGTGTACCAGCATCAGGATTGCTGCAATCCTGATTAAGATTTTAGGAGTTTTCATTGTGATTGATCAGTTATTTTAATTGTTAAATATAATTAAAAATTAAAATCAGTCTATGATTTTCAACATGTTATGACCAATAGAGTTAAACGTATAACTCTTTAACCAATCCCTCAAAATACCGCGGCGCCAGCAATAGCCTGCTGCCATACCACGAAAACATTTCGCCGTCAACTACTTTAATAACAGCATCGGGCAGCATCGCCCTAAATTCAGCAATATATTTTTCTTTGAACGGGAAAGGTTCTGATGATAACAGGATAGCATCAGGGTTGGCGTTTATAAGCGCAGCCGCATCAATTTCGGGATACCTTTCCATTTCAAAAGCATTGGTTAGGCCGCATTTTTTTAGCATAGCATCGATAAAAGTACCTTTGCCTGCTACCATATAGGGCTTTCGCCATATAAAATAGGCGGCGCATAAATTTGATTTTTTTACCCTCAAATTACAAAATTGCTGGCTTATAGCATCTGTAAGAGCCTTTGCTTCAATGCTTTTGTTTACCAATTCCCCTACCCTTTCAATCATCGCTAAAGCGCCCGGTAAATCGCTGATATCACTTACGTAAACCGGGAAAAACTTCATCAGTTCCTCTATTTGGCTGCGTTCGTTTTCTTCTTTATTGGCGATGATGAGTTCGGGTTGAAGCGCTTTTATTTTTTCAATATCCAGTTGTTTGGTACCGCCAATTTTAGTGTTGGCTTTAAATTTATCAGCAGGATGGATGCAGAACTTTGTAATGCCAATAACCTCCTCATCCAAACCTAAATAAAACAACAATTCAGTTTGCGATGGCACAACTGAAATGATGCGTTTGGGATTGGGTATGAAGGGTATCGTTGTGTTCATTCGGGGTATGCTTTATTAAACACCTGTTGTCGCCTCACCTAAATCCTCTCCAAAGGAGAGGACTTTAAAAGAGCGAAGTTTAGCCCTCTCCTTTGGAGAGGGTTGGGTGAGGTTGTAAAAATAAGTAAATCATCCATTATCAATATACCTGAAATATTGGGTACTTTTGCACAAATTATACCAATGTCTAAAAAGAAAAACAGTTCATCTATCAACCAGGTACTTACCCAAATGGTACTTGATATATTCGAACAAAACGGCAATACGCCATTAAATTACAAACAAGTTTCTGCCAAATTGAACGTCCGCGACCCAGAGGCGCGTGATGTGATATTTGATATACTAAAAGATGAAGCAAAAAAGGGAGTTTTAAAGGAACTTTCGCCCGGCAAATTCCAACTGCTGGAATTGAAAACATTTATTGAGGGCACAGTTGATATGACCAACGACGGCTCGGCCTTTATTGTTACAGGCGATGAATTTGAGAACGATATTTTTGTAGCCCCGCGCAAATTGCGCAATGCACTTAACGGCGACCGTGTGAAGGTGTATGTTTATGCCAAAAGCAAGGGCAAAAATAAGGAAGGCGAAGTAATAGAAATATTGCAGCGTGCCAAAATGGAATTTACGGGCATTGTAAAACTTTCGGAACGGTTTGCATTTTTTATCCCTGACGACCGTAAAATGATGCATGATATTTTTATCCCGATGAGCGAGCTTAACGGCGCTAAAAACGGGATAAAAGCTGTTGCCGAAATTACCGACTGGCCTGCTGATGCTAAAAACCCGATAGGCCGCATCAAACATATTTTAGGCAAACAGGGCGAGAATGATACCGAAATGAATGCCATCCTGGCTGAATACGGCTTCCCGTTATCGTTTACTGCCGAAGTTGAGCATGAGTCGGAAGAAATACCGGATGCTATTACTAATGAAGAAATTGCAAGGCGGCGCGATTTTCGCAACATTACCACTTTTACCATCGACCCATTTGATGCCAAGGATTTTGATGATGCCTTGTCGTTTAAAAAATTGGAGAATGGTAACTACGAAGTTGGCGTCCACATTGCTGATGTATCGCATTATATAAAGCCTGATTCTGCGCTTGATAAGGAAGCTGAAGACCGGGGCACTTCGGTTTATCTTGTTGACAGGGTGATCCCGATGCTGCCCGAGCGTTTGTCAAACGGCTTATGTTCCTTAAGGCCAAAAGAAGACAAACTTTGCTTTTCGGCCGTTTTTGAAATGAACGAGGAAGCACATGTTATTACCGAATGGTTTGGCAAAACGGTGATCCACTCGGACAGGCGGTTTGCCTACGAAGAAGTGCAGGAAGTCATCGAAACCAAAACCGGTGATTTCACCAACGAAATATTAAAGCTAAACGAACTGGCCTATAAACTGCGCGAGCGCAAGTTTAAAAACGGCGCCATCAGCTTTGAAACCACTGAAGTGAAATTTAAGTTGGATGCCGATGGCAAGCCTACCGGCGTATATGTAAAAGAACGTAAGGACGCCCATAAACTGATTGAAGATTTTATGCTGCTGGCCAACCGTAAGGTTGCCGAGCACGTTAGCAAAATGGGCAAAGGCAAGCATAAATATACCTTTGTTTACCGTGTTCACGACACGCCAAAACCCGAAGCGCTGGCTAATTTTGCACAGTTTGCCGCCAGGTTTGGGTATAAGATAAATACGAAATCTGACAAGGAAACTGCTAAATCCCTCAATTATTTAATGGAGGATGTGGAAGGCAAAAAGGAGCAGAATGTGCTTACCCAACTGGCCATCCGCTCCATGGCGAAAGCTATTTACACTACAAAAAGCAGCAGTCATTATGGTTTAGCGTTCGATCATTATACCCACTTTACCTCACCTATCCGCCGTTACCCAGATGTGATGGTACACAGGTTGCTATTCCATTATTTAAACGGCGGGCAGAGCGCCAATGCCGAGCATTATGAAAAATTATGCCAGCACAGCTCGCAAATGGAGAAAAAAGCAGCTGACGCGGAACGTTCGTCTATAAAATACAAACAGGCCGAATTTTTAAAAGACCAGGTGGGCAGCGTTTACAGCGGCGTGATCTCGGGCGTTACCGAATGGGGTATGTATGTGGAGATCATCGAGAACAAGTGCGAAGGCATGATACGCCTGCGTGATATATCGGACGATTTTTATACCCTCGACGAAAAAAATTACGCTATCATCGGCCAGCGCAAAAAGAAGGTTTACCAGCTTGGCGATGAAGTAAAAATAAGGGTTAAAAACGTGGATCTGACGAAGAAACAAATTGATTTTTCGTTGGTACAAGATTAGGTTGGTCAGTGGTGAGTAGTGAATGGTGAATGAAGCTCACTAAACACTCACTATTCACTACTCACTACTCACAACAAAACATGAAGAAATTAGAATATTTACAGGCATTGATCAGTGAGGAAGTGGATAAACTTGCGTTGCCCTCCTACCCGGCTGCGTTATATGAACCGATAAGGTATATCCTGTCGCTGGGCGGTAAACGGATGCGGCCTGCTTTGCTTTTAATGGCCTGTGACCTGTTTGGCGGTGACGTAGATGCTGCTATTTCGCCTGCGCTGGCAATAGAAGTGTTCCATAATTTCACCCTGATGCATGATGACATTATGGATAACGCCCCCTTGCGGCGTGGCAGGATAACGGTACACGAAAAGTGGAACAACAACGTTGGGATACTTTCGGGTGATGTAATGCTGGTGCAGGGCTATAAGCTAATGATGCAGGTGGAAGACAGGCTTTTGCGCCCGATACTTGATATTTTTAATACCACAGCCATCGGCGTGTGCGAGGGGCAGCAATTGGATATGGAGTTTGAGGTGCGCAATGAAGTTGGCATTGAAGAATACATCAACATGATACGCCTTAAAACTGCGGTAGTATTGGGCGGTGCCTTAAAAATTGGCGCATTGATCGGCGGGGCTGATAGCAAAGATGCTGACCTTTTAAGCAGTTTTGGCGAACACCTTGGTATTGCCTTTCAATTGCAGGATGATATCCTTGATGTTTACGGCGACCCTGAAAAATTTGGAAAACAAGTCGGCGGCGATATCATATCAAACAAAAAAACCTATTTACTTATCAAAGCGCTTGAATTAGCCAACTTACAGCAAACAACAGCGTTGACAAACTGGATAGCTGCAACTCAATTTGATAATACTGAAAAAGTAGAGGCGATAACTGCTATTTATAACTCGCTGGATGTTCGTCAGCAGGCCGAAAATGCCATGCAGGGTTACGCCGATAAAGCTTTTGAAGCCCTTGATGCTATTAAACTGCCCGATGCGCATAAGCAATACC
>JABDCF010000120.1 GCA_013288235.1 Bacteroidota bacterium
TTAGTAGTTCATGGTTGATGGTCCATAGTTCATGGCAGGAAGTTGATAAGCCGCTGCCATGTTAGGGGCGCAATTTATATTTTTTTGTTTAATGTAAACCTCTATTTTTGATTGATACATTTCAGGACTGCGCGCTACAGAATGTTTTAAATATGAACTATTAGCCATGAGCGATCAACCAATAAGCACCATTGCAAAAAAATTGCAGATCAAACCCGGGAAAACCTGGGTGTTTTATAATGCCCCCGAGAATTATCTTACTTTATTGGAGCCATTGCCCGAGGGTACAAATGCTGTGTTTACTATAAGTGGAGAATTTGATGGTATTCAATTGTTTACAATAAATAGCGCCGATCTTGTTATCGGGTTAAAAGATATTGCCCCTTTATTAAAGCCGGACACGATACTTTGGATAACCTATCCCAAAAAAAGTTCGGGCATTAAATCAGATCTTGAAATGATGGGCAGTTGGGACGAACCAGCAAAATATGGCTTGACCACTGTTGCCTCGGCAGCAATTGATGAAACATGGACAGCTATACGATTAAAACCGGCAGGGCAATCGAAAATATCCGAATTTAGAAATGAAGCCGTTAAACAAAATGAGTATGCCGCTTTTATTGACCTGGAAAACAGGCAGATAAATTTACCACCTGATTTAAAGAACTTGCTGGAGCAATCGCCGGGTGCTATGGTATTTTACCAGGGTTTATCTTTTAGCAATAAAAAGGAATATGTGGTGTGGATACTGTCGGCAAAACAGGATGCTACAAGGATAGCAAGGCTAACCAAAGCGGTTGAAAAGCTTTTATCCGGGAAAAAGAACCCTTCGGAGAAGTAATAACGACATAAAATGGAAGCAGGCGTAAAATTTAAAACAGTAGATGAGTATTTTGCCACCTTAACGCCAAATGAAAAAAACATTTTGGATAAGATGAGAATGGCAATTAAACGGGCAGCGCCACAGGCCCAGGAAGTGATTAGTTATAATGTGCCCGCAATTAAATTAAACGGGATACTGGTTTATTATGCTGCCCACAAAGAACATATCGGCTTTTATCCTACGGCATCACCTATTGAAGTTTTTAAAAATGAATTAGCTGCATATAAGTGTTCAAAAGGCGCCGTCCAATTTCCGATAGGTGAACCTATGCCCCTTGAGCTGGTCGGTAAAATAGTGAGGTTCAGGGTGGGGCAGGATATTGAAAAAGCAAGAAACAAAAAATAGGGATCGATATCAAAGCGCTACTTTATCGGTCCGTAGTAAAATCAAATTGCTCCACCTTATTTATCAAGCTTGTTTATATGAGCAGACATAAGTTTGGCATACGATTTTGCATCCGCTGCCAAACCCATTATCGACGCAGTTGTTGGATTTTCATCCATCCGCTTTTTACCCTTAATCTTTAAATCCATCACCTTCCCATTATTAAGGTAATACCTGCCTTCAAAAGCAAGGTTAAGCTTGCTATAATCTAATGTACCATCCTTTTTCCCGGGGAAATCTTTTTCAGTTTCATAAATAAAGAACGGTTTGCCATTTTTTAAATAGTAATCATATTGCCTTACACAATACGAAACGCCTATCCATACACTCAATTTATAAATGGTATCTTTTTTATAATAACCAGTTAAAGATACGCCGCCATCCGATTGTTCGTCCGGCATAAAATCTTCATTGTCAAGTTCAAGTTTTTTAAGGGTAGGGTCATTGTTTATTTTCTGAAATAATTCCCTGGTGTGTTTTATAATGGTGTCTTTGTTCTGGCCCTGGCCATAGCAAAAGCAACACGGCAAAAAAATAATAGGGACAAATGCTGTTATAGATCGTATCATTTTAATTACTTCATTTTTTATCATATAAAGCTATTGATAAATACTGGTTTTGATAGAGGGACTCATTAAAGATTGGTTTTCGTTGAAATAGCGTTAATTTTAACGGCGCTTATCAATCCATAAACTCATTGAGATATTTCTTCCACATAGCCTATCATGGCGCCCGGTATAATGGCTGGCAAAAACACCCGAAGGTATCGAGCGTCCAGCAGGTGATAGAAACGGCGCTGGGTAAACTATTTAAAAAGCCCATTGCCATTTTTGGCTGCGGCCGCACCGATGCCCACGTGCATGCCAGCCAGTTTTTTTTCCATGTGGATATAGAAGATGATAGAGAGTTCGACTTGTTTTTCAGGCTGAATAAAGTTTTGCCGGATGATATTGCCGTTTTTGATATCATCCCTATGCAGGGCCAGCCACACGCTCGTTTTGATGCGGTACAACGATCATACGATTATTTTATCCATACCTATAAAGACCCGTTTTTAAGTAATTTCAGTTCGCTTTATCCCGCGCAACACCTCGATTTTGATAAGATGAAGGCTGCGGTTGCATTATTGCCACGTTATAATGATTACCGTGGCCTTTGCAAAGCGCCGGACCGGATGGAGCATACGCTTTGTTATGTTTCGTCGGCAGGTTTATTTGTTGACAATCATGGGGATAAAATAAGGTTCCACATCTCGGCTAACCGTTTTTTAAGTAAAATGATAAGGATAATTGTTGGCAGGCTGTTGGAAATTGGTCGCGGTGAAATGAGCGTGGATGAGTTTGAGCATTATCTCATTAATAAAGAAACACCCAAGGTTATTATACCGGCATACCCGCAAGGGCTTTATCTTTCAAAAGTTACTTATCCATATCTTGATATCGAACCCCGCAGTACGTTTTCGGCTGTCCTTCAAAATAGTATGGAAGCCGGCTGGCAGGAGATATAAGCCTTTGTATTTATAGCGATGGGTTTTCAAACCCATCGCTATAAATAATTATGCTTCACAAGGTCGTTTATTTAATCCAATTTAAATTTTATTTCGCGCTGCCTTTAGCATATTGAAGGTTTTAAACATAGCGATGGGTTTCAAAACCCATCGCTATCAGGTAATTATACATACTATTGTTAAAGCGATTGACCTCCCATTTGGAATGAATGCAGAAACTACGCCGTAAAAAGGGTAATTTTGCGCTCCTTAAAAACAAACGGATGGCGTGGTCAGAAAAATTAAAGCTGAATAAACAATTGGTACGGTCGTTAACCGAAGTTGGATATTTGGCTCCAAAAGAAATTCAGTTAAAAACCTTGTCGCGTATTATCGGCGGGCAGGATGTTATAGCGGTTGGCCCGGAGGGATGCGGTAAAACAAGCGCCTATATTTTAGCGGTATCGAACCGGTTAAAGCATACTTCCGAAGGTGTGCCGCGCGTACTTATATTGGTGCCAGATAAAGAACAGGTGCTTGATGTGATAGCCCGATTTGAGTTACTAAATAGAAATAAACCTGTGCAGATAGTCGGTTTGTACGCAGCCCCCGGCACCGAAAGCCAGATGAATGCATTGGCCGAAGGCGCCGATATTGTGGTTGCGACACCCGACAGGGCACGCGCCATTTACCTGAAACTCGGCCTTAATCTCAATAAAATAGAACTGCTTATTGTTGATGATGCCGACCTGATTGTTAAACAGGGCCTGCAATTGCCTGTCGCCGAGCTTGCCAACAGCATAACCAAATGCCAGCACCTTGTTTTTACTACGGTAATACATGATAAGCTGAACAAAATGATCGACCCGTTTATGAAGTTGCCGGCCATAGTTGAGGTGGAAGAAATTGGGGAAACGAAAGTTGAAACACTCCCGCAGTTGCTATACCATGTGCCTAACTTTGGAACAAAGCTAAACCTGCTGAATTTTTTTATGCAGGATGATGAATTGTTCACCAAAACCGTTGTATTTGTGAACAGCCGCCAAACAGCCGAAAAAGTTTATAAAACGCTTCAAAATCGTCAGAAAAACACGACCTCGATACTTAAATCGTGGACGATTGAGATGGAGAGCTTCATGTTTATTGATGATTTTAAAGATGCCCCTAATGCCCGGGTGCTGATAGTTATTAATGACGATGATGCCCCTGCTATTGATCTTTATAACATCCCTTTCGCAATACATTTTGAATTGCCCGCAGATAAAGAAACATTTATCGGGCATATAACAAAGCATCAACCCGAAAGCGATGATGAAACACTTGCCATAACTTTTACCACCGACCTTGAACTAAGTATGGTCAGGAAAATTGAACAGGCTATTGGTCAAAAAATACCGGTTGCGGAGTTGCCGGAAGGGCTGGTGATTGAAAAAGAAAAGAGGGACATTGAACCCGAAGATAAACCATCCGGCAAAAAGAAAATTGTTGAAGCTGTTGCCGGCGAAGCCTTTCACCAGAAAAAAGCCAGCAACTTAAAAACCCATAACTTTAGCGCAGGCTTAAAGGCTAAAATGAACAACAAGAAGAAGCACTGATTTAGTGATTAATGGTTGGAGGTTAGAGATTAGTTGATTAGTCCGAAAGTCGGAAAAGTCCGGAAGTCCGAAAGAAGCTGCAACGGGAGTTTTTGGCGAAAAATGCTTTAAGTTATTTAGAATAGATCAGTTGCTTTCACCATTCAATAAATAAGGGGTAGCAACGTACAAATCCTCCACTTTTTTCCTGGCCCACTCCGTTTTGCGGAGAAATTTTAAGCTTGATTTTATACTTGGGTCAATTGTAAAACAATTGATGCGGATGCGTTCGCCTAACTCAGGCCAGCCATAATGCGCTACCAGTGCATTTAGTATTGTTTCAAGGGTTTTGCCATGAAGAGGATTATTGGCCTGTTGAGTCATTCAGCAAAAATAATATATAAATTGTAAATGCAGGGGTGCGGTGCGCACATGAAAATCGCGTTTAAAAATACTAACGTCATGCCGAACTTGTTTCGGCACCCCATCAGAAAAGTATGCGAGCGGTCGGTCTGCAACATGCAAGTCGCAGACCAAGCGGGCGTGAATATCTCGTGAGGTGCCGAAACGAGTTCGGCATGACGTGTGTTTTTATTTGGAAAAGCTTTAAAATTATACGATTAAACCTTTTCCAGGTATTCTTTCAGCGATGTGCCAATAATATGAGTCCATCCTTTGGCAAAACTTTCCCTTGCAAAATCTTTTTCAGCAGGGAAGGATTCTATACCGGCATGGGTTAATTTTAAACGGGTCTTATCACCTTCATCAAACAACTCAAACGTAACAAACGAGTGGCCTGGATACCCGTCATAGGTCCATGTATGGGTAAGTTTTTTGCCCGGTACTACCTCCGTGATCGTGCAAATATGCAGGTATGTTTTTTCTTTCGATCCTCCGGAAAAGCGGAACTCAAAGCCAACCTCGGGCTTAAATTCGTCGAGTTTAAAATACCATTGTTTCATCTTGTCCTTATCGGTAATGGCCTGCCATACCCTGTCGGCTGGCGAATTATAGGTTCTTTCAATTACAAAAGGTTCTGTGTTCATAATTTATCAGTTTATGGGGTTAAAATTTATTTTGGATAACATTCTTATTTAGTTTCACCGGCTTCTTTCTCCAGGAAATCGCCCAATGCATCCAGTTTTTCTGTCCAGAATTTCCGGTACTGGTCTACCCAGGCCGATACTTCGTTAAGCTTTTTAAAGTTTGCAGTGCAATACCTGTCCCTGCCTTGCTGTTTTATGGTGAGCAGTCCGCATTCGGTAAGGATTTTTATATGTTTTGATATAGCGGGACGGCTAATATCAAAATTATCCGCCACCGCATTCAGGTTTAACGACCGATGGGCTATCAAACCGATAATATCCCTCCTCGTAGGGTCGGCAATGGCCTGGAAAACATCTCTTCTCATCATAAAACAAACTATAGGAAACCGTTCGGTTACAAATATATGTGAAACCGAACGGTTACGCAATTTTTTTTTACTTTTTTTTTAATGTGTAGTCGTGTTAATATGCCCGGTACTATTATTATTTTGCAGGTGGTTAACAAGGTCATTAATTATGAGTTCAAAATTATCAGATTATACCATTACCACGGCCCGCTTAGTGTCATTCAGTGATGGGGTGTTTGCTATTGCAGTTACGCTGTTGGTATTTAACCTCAAAGTGCCGCAAATTTCCCCCGCCGATGCTCACCTGCTGTTGCCCCAAATGATTAAGCATATGCTGCCTAATTTCACCACTTATGTATTAAGTTTTTTGCTCATTGCCATATACTGGACCTTCCATCACCGTATACTAAACGTGGTAACGCACATTGATACCACCTTTTTATGGTTGAATATTTGCTACCTGCTGCTGATCTCGTTTATCCCGTTCCCGGCGGCGTTGTTTGGGTCGTATCCCAATGAGACGTTTAGTTTTATATTTTATATCCTCAGCATGATCCTGGTAAATGTGGTTACGATGATGATGCTGGCCTATGCATCCTATAAAAACCGGCTTATTAGCAAGGAGTTGCCTGGTGCGATTGTAAAGTATTTGTTTTACAGGCAGTTTACAACTGTTTTAATTTTTTTGCTTTCCATTCCGCTGGCACTATATAAATTGCAGATAGCGCAATATTGCCTGTTTATACTTTTCCCGGTACATTGGTTTACGCGGAAATATTTTAGAAAATATGCGGAAAAGTGATTGGGGTTATATCACATACAGCAGATAGACGCATTCACCTAATCAGGCGTTTCGCTACTCGCCCAATCAAGCGTTTCGCTTAAATTGTTACCCGCCCAGGCGGCACACCTGGACGGGCGAGATTGTAATTGATTAACTGCAAATCCGGCCTGCCAAACTATTTCTTGGCTTTGACTTTTTCGATCAGGTCTTCGATATCTGCTGCGGTTTGTTCTTTGGTCAGATCAGGAACGTAGCCGATGCTTTGATACCTGATGACGCCATTACCATCGATAAAATATTTAGTGGGGATGCCGGGCATGACATATTTTTTGAACGTCGCGTTCATTTTGCCATCATCGCTTTTTTCATCAAAGACGGTATAAAAAGGGTATTGGTTATCCGCCAGGAATTTTTTCACGAGGGACTGATAATTTGCATCGGTCTCGCGGGTATCGATAAAGAGAAACTTTACGTCAGGGTCATTCTTATATTTTTCGACGGCCATTTTTACTGCCGGAAAGGAATTGCGACAGGGTTCGCACCATGTGGCCCAAAAATCAATGACCAGCGTTTTACCTTTGAAATCCGCCAATGAGACTGTTTTGCCGTTGATATCTTTTAATTTAAAATCGGGTGCGGGCTGGTTCAGGGCGGTGTCGGCCGGTTTTGCAACCGAGGCTTTAAGGCTTAGTGCAAGTAAAAAAAGTGATAAAAATAAAGGTAAGCGTTTCATAAGTTCACGGGTGGTTTTGTGCCTTGAGAACGTCAAATGTTGGTGATTAGTATTAAGGTGGTTCAATCGTGTCGTTTAAATCGTCGCCCATCCATGCGGCACGCCTGGATGGGCGAAAAAGCTAAGCCTGCACAGCATGATCGCCAACCTTATAGCCGCCTGCTTTAACAGCGAAGGCGATATTAAAACGGTTGTAGGTGTTAATGGTGGTAATAGCAAGCGTCAAATCGACTAATTCTTCATCCGAAAATTGTTTTTTTGCTTCCTGGTAAACTTCATCAGGTACGTGGTTGTTCGTAATTTTGGTTACCGCTTCAGCCCAGGCGAGCGCGGCGCGTTCCCGGTCGGTGTAGAAAGGTGCCTCGCGCCATGCGTCCAAAACATAAAGGCGTTGTTCAGTCTCGCCGGCCGCACGCAGGTCTTTTGAGTGCATATCCAGGCAATAGGCGCAGCCATTTATTTGCGATACCCGGTAATAAATTAAATTTAAAAGCCGCTGCTCAACCGGCGATTTTGCCAGGTATATACCCAAACCATACAAGGCCTTAAATGCGCCCGGGCCTTTTTCATAGGCATTAATTCTTTGTTCCATTTTTTTAATTTTTATTGCCGCCGGCACAGTGATTTTCCGGGCTGGCGGGCAAGGTTATACAGTTTTTTGAATTACATCACCATAACGACTGAGGATATTACTATTGGACAAAAAGAGGAGATTTTTTTTGTTATAGAGGTTTGTATAAGGATTAGATTTTAAACTTCTCTCTAAAGAGCCATAGGCTCGATAAATTTTGTAACAACGGGTTTCAACCCGTTGCACATACTAATAATAATGTTGAGTGCCATCAGCACGACCCATATTGTACAGATGGATCCGCGGCAAGGTAGCATAAATATGGGCCGAACCCATGGTTCTTTTGTTGTTTTTTGCTTCTTTTCAACGGATTAAAATCCGTTGCTATAACATTGGTCGAGCCTATGGCTCTTTAGCATAATGTTAAGCAAACCACCGCTATGCCCCCCAACAAAAAACCCTCCCCTGCAAAGCAGAAGAGGGCCATATGGAAAAGTGAAAATTTCAAAATCTATCACGGAAACAAAACCCCATGATAATCAGCAACGTTGGCTAATGGGATATTTGAGCCATATTTTGCATTTATGGCATCGATATATTCATTAGCAACTATGGCATAACCGCGCGGGGTAAGGTGTACGCCATCTAACGAAAATATACCGCCTGTAATAAACGTTGAATTAAGGCCAAGGCCATCAATTATTAAACCGCTCTCTTTAACATTGTTTAAAAAAGTATAAGCATCAAATACAGCCAACCCTTTTGAAGCTGCGGCCGCCCTGATGGTATTGTTAAACGATAGCACATGCTCACGCGTAAGGGCTACCTCATTGGCATCAAGCACATACTGGTTATCAATAGGCGAATATGGTGTTAAACCATAAGGCAGCTGGCCATAAGGTGTAGTAACAAGCGTGCCTATCATGCTGGTAGGGAAAGTTAAAACAATAAGGTCGTTAGCTGTAGCCAACCTCGGCGCATAGGTAGTGCCCGAAACAAGGGCATTAATGTATATGCCTTGTACCGAAGGATTAGCCTTTTGTACGCCGGCAACAATTGCACCAACAGTTACCGTGTTAAAATAAGGTATGGATGTAACGTCAGGAATGGTAGCTACCACACCTTTAGGGGTAATGCCATTTGCATTTGGTGTTGTAAGGGTGTTTATCAGCAAACCATATAATTGTGCAAAAACGGTTTCGTCGGTTAAAACATCGCCTGCACCGCCAGATGTTGCATATAATAAGGCATCGTTATTACCCAGCCAGTTGGAAAAGAAAGTAAACGGCTTGGCAGTTATAAAGGCAAGGTATGGGGTGGTATTGGTAGGGAAGTCGCCAGGGAGCATCCTTTCGTAATAACCATTCAAATTACCCAGCGGTGCATAAGTGATCTGTTCCAGCTTTATGCCCGGAACGCCGTAATTTTCGATATCGCCGGAATATTTGGTATATAAAGTTACGTTACCAAAACCTGGTACCGGTTCTATTGCCCTGATGGCCAGGTTGGTAGTAACCGGCGTAATAATAGGCGAGCCGCCTGCGGTAAACCCGGTTAATTGCAAATAGCCCGAGCCATTGGCCTGTTCGGTACTGAACAAAGGCTGGTTAAATACGCCGCCGCCAACTGATTGCATTTGTTTGGCAATAATTGAAGGGTACGAGTTTTGTTGCCCTGCAAGATAAAGGCCGCCATCGGCATAACCGGCGGTCAATGAGTTGCCTATTGAGATGTACCTCGAAAAATCGGCGGTGCCATGTGTAGGCGTTGGTTTTTTTATTTCGGGTTTACAGGCAGTTATTAATAATAAGCCTGCAATGATATATAAGTGTTGTTTCGAAAATTTCATCTGCTTAAATATTAAATTTTACCAGTGATAAGATAATGAGATACCCGGGATATAAACATTTGTTGCATAAGTGCCTGATAAACCGGTGTAGATGGTGGTTTGCGTGCGTGGCAACAGGTGCTCAAATTCGAACGAAGCATCAAGGTCAAGGCGGTTAGCTAATTTATAGCCAAGGCCACCTGTAACATAAACCCTGTTGGCATCGGGCACCTCTGGCGTTACAAAACCATTAGGTGCCGCTGTGGTAGCATAGCCGCCGCCAAAACGTATAGCCACTTTTTCTGATGATTTGTACTGTGCGCCCAGCCTGATACTTGAGGCGTCGTTATAATCCCTCGGGAAAGACGCGTTGACCAATGCCGAAGATTGCGTTGTATAATTGAAAGCCAATGCTTTATAAACATTCCATGCAACAAAATTGGCATCGATGGCTATTATCCATTTTTGATTGGGGTAAAATCCGAACCCGATTGAATTGGTTGCCGGTAACGGTACTGTAGAGGTAAAGCCGTTTGGCTGCGGGAAGTTAGGCTGCACAGACGGCGCTACCGAAAATACAGCATTGCCGCTAAAATCAGTTGAAACACCGCTGCGGTGCGAAATACCAATGGTTACGCCCGATTCTGTTTTAAAAAACACGCCTGCGTTCCAGCCATAGCCTTTGCCGGTACCATTAAGGTGCGCCTGCCCGTCCTGCCCGTTTGCATTGCTCAACGGAATAGCCTGTGTAAGGTCAATATCCGCATGGTTATAAACAAAACCACCGCCAATACTCAGGTAGTCGGTTATTTTTATACTTAAAGTAGGCTGAAAGTAAATCGTTTTCAGGTCCAGGCTTTCCAGGGCATATTTACCTGCCCAGTTATCGCCCCAGTCGGTTAAGCCGCCAAATGGTGTATAAATGGCCATCCCAAGTTTCCAAATAGCATTTTTGGGTCCCCAAACGCCATAAAATGTAAAAGGCGTAGCAATTTTATTTGCTGTATGGTATTCAAGGTTTGTACCATAAGGGTTAAAGGTTGATTGAAACACCAGCGGACTTATGCCTGCCTGTAAATAATTTTCAGGAAGCATGGCAACAGCGCCGGGGTTAAAAAATACGGAGGCGCCGTCCAGTAAAGTTCCGGTGCCTGTGTGGCCCATGCCAATTTGCTTTTCGCCTTCAAGGTTCACCTGGAAACCTTGCGAAAATGCACATACCGGCAAAGCCAACCACAGTAGGAGTAATAGTTTTCTCATAAAATTATAATTGGTTTATAAACAGGCAGATGTATAGGTTTATTAGCTTACACCTGTCAGGGAATAAAATTAGTTTGGTTTGAAACGAAAAAAAGGGCTATAATGCGGAGATATTAGTCAAAAAGTCGGTTATTGGGGCTGGTGAGTGGTTGATTGGGTTGATTAGGTGAGTGGTTGGTTATCTAAAACTACCCTATTTAACTCAATTAACCAAATCAACTCAATAAACTTAATCAACCATTCACTAATTTACCCTATCTTGTAAACATGAACAGAAAGATCGGACAACTAAGCCTGTCGAAATTTGCTGACCTTTATGCAGACAAGCTTGCAAGCGCTGATTTTTTTGTAGCCGATGAAAAACAGCTGCTGAGTTTGAGCGAATATCCTTACCGTTCGGACGGGTATATTATAGGTATTTGCACCCGGGGAACGGCAAGGGTTGAAGTTAACCTCCAGATTTATGAAGCGACACCGGGCGCCATGCTGCTGGCAACACCTTTTCACGTGTTAAGGATATATGATAGCAGCGAAGATTTTTTATGCAGGTTTGTGGTTTTCAGTAAAGCATTTTTAACAGAAAATAGCGTTAATAGTCACTTTTTAGAAACCTTCAGCTACTTTAAAAGTGCATCCATCCCGGTAATATATCCCGGCAATGCCGATGCTGAAATAATATTGGAGATATACTTATTGCTGCAAAAGAAACTGGAACGCGAGGGGCACAAATACAGGGTTGAAATATCAAGGAGTATTTTGATGACACTATTGTACGAGGTACAGTCCATTTACGAAAAGCAGCACCTCATTATAAAAGGCAAACAAACCCGAAAGCAGGAATTGAATGTACTTTTCCAGGAACTTGTTTTTCATCATTATAAAGAACACCGCAACGTACAATATTATGCCGACGCCCTTTTTGTATCGCCCAAACATTTAACCGAAACCATTAAAGAAGTAACCGGCCGAACGGCGGGGGAGTGGATAGACGATGCCGTAATACTGGAGGCAAAAGTGTTATTAAGAAACCACGACATAAGTATTGCTCGTTTGGCGGAAAATATTCATTTCCCCGATCAATCCTCATTTGGTAAATACTTTAAAAAGCATGCTGGCATGTCGCCGTCGGATTACAGGGCGGTATCGGCTAATTGAGTGAGTGGTTGATTAGGTGAGTGGTTGATTGAGTTGGGAAAGTAAACTTTGCCGCAAATCCAACTCAACCAACCTAATCAACTTAGGCAACTCAATCAACCTAATCCAACTCAATCAACCAATAACCGACTTTTTGACTAATATCTCCGCATTGCAGACCTTCCTTTAGTTTACTAAGCCTTCTAATTTTACCAATATTATAAAACCAATAAAGCTGCCGTGAAAGTTTGCATAAACTTGGCGGAATAGCTTGTACTAAATCGAACCGATTAAACGCTTATTTATGAATACCACTGAATCTGTAAAAGCCCTTAAAGGGGGTGAGTTCCTGATCAGGGAAACCCCTGCCGAAACTGTTTTTATTCCCGAAGAGTGGAATGAAGAGCAATTGATGATCGCTGACACATGCTCCAATTTTGTTGCACAGCAAATAACGCCAAATTTAGCCCGCATTGACGACCAGGAAGAAGGCTTGATGCCGCACCTGATGGATGAAGCAGGCGCACTTGGCCTGTTAGGCATATCAGTGCCCGAGGAATACGGCGGGTTTGGCAAAGATTTTAAAACATCGATGCTGGTTACCGAAAGATTAGGCACCGGGCATTCATTTTCGGTAGCATTTTCGGCACACACAGGTATCGGCACTTTGCCCATACTATATTATGGTAACGATGCGCAAAAGCAAAAATATATCCCCAAACTGGCCACCGGCGAATGGAAAGGCGCTTATTGCCTTACCGAACCCGGCGCAGGATCTGATGCAAATTCGGGCAAATCGAGGGCGAAACTTTCCGCCGATGGTAAGCACTACCTTATTACCGGCCAAAAAATGTGGATCACTAACGGGGGCTTCGCTGATATCTTTACAGTGTTCGCCAAAATTGACGACGAC
>JABDCF010000121.1 GCA_013288235.1 Bacteroidota bacterium
TCGAACAGCGGTGGCACAAAAAAAAGCCGCCCTTTTATGACAGCTTTCTAAGTTACATATATTAAAAATGATCAATTCGTATCCTGGGTACCCTTAAATTGAAAGATTGTACCGTCGGCCCGTATTATTGTACCGATGAAAGTAAAGACGCCAGTGCCTATTGTAGTTGTATAACTTCCTGAAGCCGCAATTTTAGTACTGCCGTCAAAGATACCGTCAGTACCGTGGAATGCATAAGTTATGTTTCCATTTGTACCAAATAGTAAATAGTTAGAATGGACATTTATCGCCGAATCGACAACAATAGGGTTCCCTAAATTTGGAACTGGATAGGCAACGGGGCTAGGCAATGGATAAGTAACAGGGGCTATAGCTAAATTGGAGCCTGTTGTAACCCTTATCAGTTTACCGGTAAATGTTTGTACTTTACCCCCGGCAGTATAAGTCGTCTTTAGCGCATTAGATAACGTCGGTTCAGTACCCACACTCCCATTTGCATACCAGTTATCCAGGGCTTGAACATATCCGTCATAATCAGATTGAAATCCCGTGGACGGAAGACCGCCAAAAAAAATTTGGGTAACTTCAAAAACATTGCCGTCTGTTCCTGTATTGAAACCGTCAAGGGAGGAAGTTCCGTCATAAGTGCTAATAGTAGACATTACTACAGGCACGCCATTTTGTAAAGTGGGATATTTTAATGTATTCCAGGCAAGTGGGCCTTTCACTTCTATTCCACACGAGTTCCATTGCGCAAAATAAGTATCGAAATTTTCTCCGGGCTTTCGGGGTGCCAACACCATATCAGTATAAGTGGGCTGGGCCACATCGGTTGTAAATGTTGAACCGAAAAGAGGTTTCGAAGCAGTAGTGTTACTTATATTACTGGTGTCCTTTTTACATGCTGCAAACAATAGCAGAACAATGACTGGCAAAAAAAGCTTTTTCATAATTGCGATAAGTTTAAGTTTTAATTAAATATTTCGTGATATTACTATTTTAATTTATAAAAACAAACTTTAGTGAAATGTTTATTTTTATAGATTAATTAATCAAATAGCACGTTTTATTATTTCTTCTATAAAATAGTTTTTGTCCGATTTTTTCCTGAAAGGGTCGCAGGTAAGGTGTTCTTAATTTGACAGTGCCCAAAGTCAGAGAATTCGACCAGGGGTCTTGCATCCATTGTTTGCGCCTATGCCTGCTACAAAAAAAAGAGGCTGCCTTAAAAAGACAGCCTCTTTACATATAAAGCTTTTATACTTTAATTATGTACGTAATTATCAATACAATACCTGTAACCAGATGAGTTTTGAACTGTATACTGGAAAGTAAAGTACTTTAAAGCATCGGCATACGTATAACTGACTGTAGGATCGTATGCAGGTGAAATACCAAACCCAAATACAGCTGGTTGCGTAACCGTTATTCCAGCTGGCGTCCATACACTGGACACACCTGCAGGATCCAATACAATCTGGAAGTTATTGTAATGTGTTGCATCTACCTGGTTAAAAGTAACCTGATAGTTTACATTATCCAGGTAGTACCCGCTAACAACTTGAAATTCGGTCGGTGTTACCGGCGAGATAATTACTTGCGCGGCATTTGCCCCATAAAACGAACCGCCTGACGGTGTAGTACCTGCAGGAGGCGGCGTAGAAAAGTTATTATACCTGTAGAAGTTTTGAGTATAACTACCGGCAAACACATTACCAATTATGTGGAAATACATAGTGCCCTGGTTCCCGCTGATGTTCAGTCCGCCTGCACTTTTAATAGTGATCGGCAGCATGTAACTTTTTGAAGGATCAAGCAGGTTGGCATAAACGGTTACCGTCATGGCTGTGTCCCTGTGACCCGCAAGGATAGTTATTGAATTCTGAGTAAACACATAAGCATTGGCTGGCATAGGGTAATAAAATACCGCTTTGTTAGCATTGTCATAAGCAGTAACAGTCGCCGGGTTATCAACATCAAATGTTATTGGCGTGGCTGTAGTAGGCACGGTTGGCGATGCTACATTAACCGCAAACTTTGTTACAATCGTATCTCCGGTGAGCGCCTGGTATCCTGATCCAAAATATACTTGTCCGCCGAAGGGGAACTCAACTATGGTCCCAACCTTGGTCAAATCTACATACCGGCTATCTTTCAGGCACGAGCTTAAACTAAGCGCGGCCGCTGAAAGCAAAATGGTGGTTATTAAATATAATCTCTTTTTCATTTTCTTATAGTTTATTTTTCCCAAAATATCTTGGTTGTAAAAATGTTTATCGTTCCTTCTTTAGCAACGCTTGCCTGGTTAGTTTCTTCTTCGCTTAACGGGTAATATTGCCTGATAGGTGCAATAGTTGATACAGCCGACGGATCTAACGATAACGGGTTCGGTAATATGGGGTACCCTGTGCGCTCATAGTTCAAATACGCCTCCAGGTTTCCGTAGCCAAATAATGAAAACCATTCCTGGTAGATAATTGCTTCCTCTTTGTTTGTTGATGCAGCCCAGCCAATGTTAGCTATGTTTTGACCGTAATAAGTGGCCGCAGCTGCTTGCGATGCGGCAGGAGTAGCCCCAACCTGCATATCAACAAATGACGAGGTGATTCCCGCCTGGTAAGCAGCTTGAGCAGAGGCAAAGCTGGCGCCAGTACCTAAGCCGATGTTATTTTGCAGCGCTTCAGCCTGCATAAAACAGGCCTGGGCATGTCCAATAAGCACAGCATTCATCGTTGGTGATATTATGATACCAGGGCCAACGCCTGCGGTAAACGAATTGGATAACACAGCGGCGCCTACCTGGCCAAAGGTATTACCTTGTATGGTAGTACCGGCGGCAGGTGAATAAACCTGGTTCAGGCGCGGGTCGTTATCATTAGTTAACAAACTAATATAAAAATTGCTTGCCCTGTAATAAGTATTATTGGGCGTAGAGTTTCCCGTAACATCAAAGCCATAGTCTGAATAAAATGGGCTTGCCTGGCTTGCGCCGTTCGACAACAGGTCTAAATATCCAGGTTGCGCTTCTGCGTCAATTGTATTATCCAGGTAACCATAAGAGGATGTAGTTGAAAGATCGGCAACGGCTGCGGCATTTGGTGCATGGGTACTTTGGCGCAGCACAATCCTCAATTTTAAAGTATTTGCAAATTTTATCCAGTTGGCCATAACCCCACCAAAAACAATGTCAGCACTGCCTGGGTTTGTACCTCCTTTTACAGCCAGCGCAATTGCAGCATCCAACTGTTTCGTAAAGTCGTTATAAATAGCCAATTGGGCATCATAAGCAGGGTTCAGATATTTCGTAGGATTGAATGCCTGGCTGTAAGGCACATCGCCAAACTGGTCAACCAGCTGCTCAAAATCATAAACCTTCATGATCATGGCAATGGCCTGGTAATCTCCCAGCGTTGGGTCAGCTGCGGCACTTACCTGCAGGTTGTTGAAATTTGTTAAATTTTGGTACAGGCTGGTCCATACACCGGTATAACTCTGGTTAGTGATCTGGAACTGGTCTAATGCGGGGTTTGGTACAAAGTTACCGCTATTAGTCCAATATTCCATCCAGGCGCCGTATTGTGAATAGCTCTGGTTTGTTATTGCGGCGGCTACAACTAAGGCGCCTGACAATGTGAGCCCCGGGGGAGATACCGATGGATTGTTGGGGTTTACCTCCAGGCTCAGATAATCTTTTTTACAACCGGAAATACCGATCGAAAAAAATACTGCTATAATTAATATATATTTTTTCATCTCTATATTTATTTAAATTAGAATGTTAATTTAACGCTTCCGCCAAATATCCTGGTACCCGGTGTTTCACGTATATCGTTTGTACCGCGCAGGTTACTGGTTGGCGACGAATCAGAAAATTCAGGGTCTGTCCATGGGTTATTTTTAGGCACCCATATAAACAGGTTGCGGCCAGTTAATGAAACTGAGGCGCCCCTTATAAATTTAGATTGTTTAACAAACTTATCTAAGTTAAACGTTAAATTCAATTCACGCAATTTCCAGAATGCACCGCTTGATATATAAGGATAATCTACCGTTGCATAAGCCGAACCTTGCCAGAAACCGTAGTTACCGTTTTGAACGTTAACATTGGTGTTTTTAACGTAGGTATTTGGCCCGGTTTGGATAACAGAGTTTGGATAAACAAATACCTGGCGGCCTGCTGATGTTGAGGTATAGCCTGAACCGGTAAAGTCTAATGTAGAGCCGATACCATTGTAGGTAACATCACCGCCACGATATTCGGCCACGGCTGATATGCTTACAAATTTATAGCTCACGCTGGTAGTTAAACCAAGATCGTACTGAGGGGTTGTCCTGCCATAGGTAGTTAAGCCCTGCGCTGCAGATGGGTAACCTGTGTTAGGATCGACAACTACCTGGCCTGATGGAGAACGTACAAAATCTGTACCCTCTAACAACGGGAAGGGTTGGCCTACAACGGCATATTCCCTGCTGCCGGATGCTAATTGAAGCGAGTTAATACCAGGCAATAATGATAAAACCTTTGAGTCGTTATTTGAGAAATTGACGCCTAAGGTCCAGCCTACTTTGTTTTGGGCTTGAGTCAATATCTGACCGGTTACCTGCAATTCCTGTCCTTTTGATTCAGTTTCACCAATATTTGTTAATGTAGTGCTATAACCGGTAGCTATTGATGTACCGATAGGTACGGTCTGGTTTTTAACGTGCTGGTCATAATAAGTAGCGTTAACACTCAAACGGCTGTTAAAAAACTGTAGTTCGGCGCCAATTTCAACTTCCGTGGTTAACTCAGGCTTTAAAGTAGCACTATATGCCTCGGTGCCGGCTGTTAAACCGCCCAATGAGCCATAAGGGAAACCTGGAGCCAATGTGTATATATTTTGTATCTGGTAAGGGTTTATATCAATGTTACCTACACGGCTGAATGATCCGTAAAGTTTAGCATAGTTTAATATTTTATTATCTTTTAATGCCGGGATCAGGTCTGTAGGGATAAATGACAATTTTGCCGAAGGATAGTTAAAATTACGTTCAGCTTTTGATAACCTTGAATCCTGCTCGTTCCTTAAGGTGGCTTCAAAATTCAAATAGTCTTTCCATCCGATGTTCAGGTCACCAAAATATGCTATGTTCCTTACCATGTAGGAGGCTTCATTCGCGGCGATGTTGCCTGCAATAGTGTTTATGTTATAAAAACCGGGGATCAACAGGTCATTACTATAAGTCCCTATCAATTTTTCATACTGCTGCCTTACTGTGTTACCTACAACCAGGCTGGTTTTAAGGTCTTTAAAAAAGGTGTTGTGCAGGTCAACTATCGCATCGCCCTGTAAACGTGAATAACCGGGATACGGGTTATTGGTACCGTCGCCGTATGAATAATAATCGGCTACCTGGCCGGGTGCTTTTCCGGTTGCTTTAAAGCCCGAAGGCACGTTACCAGCCTGGAAATAATCACTCAGGCCATATGCCGAGAAATCAACTTCTGCCTGTGTATCGCGTTCCTGGTTAATACCAAAGTTATCCGATATCTGGTAACTTACATCTAACCATTTTGTCGGCTCAAGTTTTAATTTCATTTGAGACAATAAAATGTCCTTGTTAATGTCCCTCCGCGAGTTGTCAATCGTCCAATACGGGTTAATGGCGTAAGCATCATAAAAATCGTTCGGATTTCCGTAGAGGCTTGTATTTGGGTTTTTGATGGTAGAAAGGTTCAAATCAGCCGGAAGCTGCAAAATAGACGAATAAAGGTCGGCAGCGCCGGCGCCGGTAACAAAACTGCCACCTATGCCATTGATCCCGCCAAGGCCGTTAGTTGTGTTACTATTATAGGTGGTAACATATGATTTGGCGTAAGCGGCAGAAAAATCCATAGAGAAGATACCATAGGTACGGTGCCCTCTCACGCTAAACGCATTCCTGATGTTTTTGTCATTAGGCACAACGTCTGTCCTGTAAGCATCCTGTGCAGATATGAATATGGAGTTTTTTGCATCTCCCTGTGAATAAGAGATATCATTTTGCTCGGTATACCCTGTCTGGAAGAATTGCTGGATAGGCGGGGTAGGATATGGCGAATACTTTACCATTTGAATGGGGCCGTTAAAGGCGCCTGCAGGCGCGCCGATAGGCACCAAGGCGCCGTTGTAGGCAGGGCCGTATTCCTGGTTTTCGTAAGGGATATAAGCCGGGGCGCCTGTTAGCGGGTCAGTAGCCGATATAAAAGGGCCATTTGCCGGGTTGGCGCCACCTGTGCCGGGTACCCTGTAGCTGCCTTCACCGCCATAAGTACCGAAAGTTGTATTCAGTTTTGGATAAAAAGCAACCTTTTCAACCTGGAACGAGTTTTGGTAAGTAACCACAGGCTTGCTGTCTCCGGTGCCCCTTTTGGTAGTGATCAATATCGCACCGTTTGAAGCTTCAGAACCATACAAGGCAGCAGAACCTGCACCCTTTAATATGGTAATATCAGCGATATCATTCGGGTTAACAGAGGATAAAGTACCACCCGGGATGGGGATACCATCTACTACGATCAACGCATCGTTATTACCTTCGAGGGAACGGTTACCCCTAAGCACAATGCTCACGTTCGGGTCAACACCGTTATCAAGGGAATAAACCGCCAAACCGGCAACCTTTGCGGTTAAACCGTTGGCAACGTTTGTAACACCGGTTGCGGTTAACTCTTTAGGGCTAACCTGCGCGGTAGAATAACCGAGGTCCCTTTCGGAGTGTTTGATACCTAAAGAGGTGGTTACCACAACCTCGCCAAGCTGGTTGCTTGCCAATACGAGTGTTGCGTTAAGGGTTGCCCCTGTTACCGGCAGCGACAATGTCTGGTAGCCGATAAAACTGAACACCAAAGTGGCGCCCTGTGGAACAGATAAGGTGTACTTACCTGCTGTGCTGGTTTGGGTACCAATTGTGGTCCCCTTTACCTTTACTGTTACTCCCGGTATGGGTAGGCCGTCCTCTTGGGCGGTAACCGTACCAGTAACTGTACGGTTTTGTGCAAATACCTGTGTAATGCATAACATCAGGAAACACAAACTTACTAGTAGAAGTTTTTTCATGTTTGTTAATAATAAGATCAGTTAATAGTTAATTAATCATAAAAGTAGTGTTACATTATCAAATTGTCAAGTTAAATCGTAAAAAACATTGCTTTTTTTTAAAAAAACCTACGCTTTGAAGCAAAAAGCAATAATTTTAGTACTATGTATTGCATAATACAATTTAAAACATATATCTTTGCAGTATGATTGTTGAAAATACACAAACCCAAATGCGGAAAGGAATACTGGAGTATTGCATACTTTCCATTATAGCGAAGGGCGAAACCTATGCTTCGGACATAATTGCCGAGCTTAAAAAAGCCCAACTGCTTGTAGTTGAGGGTACTTTGTACCCTTTACTAACCCGTTTAAAAAACAACGGCCTGCTTACCTACAACTGGGTCGAGTCGACCTCGGGGCCACCAAGAAAGTATTATATCTTATCAGATGAAGGCAAAAGCGTGCTTGAGCAACTTGATAAGACCTGGGAAGAACTATTATTTGCCGTACAAACCGCAATTGGGGAAAGAAAATGAAGGTGAAAGCAGAAAGCGAAAAGCAGAAAGCCAAAAGGCAAAAAAGCTTTATGCTTTGGTCTTTTAGCTTTAAGCTTAAAACACTAATGACCAATCACACTAAATAAAAAATCATCATGAACAAAACTATCATCATAAATATAAACGGCATTGTCTTCCACATTGAAGAAGACGCCTACGAAATATTAAAAAATTACATGACGGATGTAAAACGTCATTTTTCAACCTCGGCCGACAGTCTTGAAATTACTACCGACATTGAAAACCGAATCGCCGAGATGTTTTCGGAACTGCTGGAAAAAGAAAACAAACAGGTAATTGTTGAGCAGGACGTTAAACTGATCATCGAGCAAATGGGCAGTGTGGCTGATTTTGAGAATGCCGAAAACGATGACAATGCCGGTCAAAATGCTTATACCTATAATAATATGGAAGGCCGCAGATTATTCCGCGACCCGGACGACCACCTGGTTGGCGGCGTTTGCGCCGGAATAGCCAATTACTTTGGCATGAACCCTGTTTGGGTAAGGCTGGCATTTGCGGTTGCCATATGCATAGGCGGCAGCGGGCTGCTGCTGTATTGCATTTTATGGATAGTAGTGCCAAAAGCTGTAACGCGCGCCGACAGGATGGCCATGAAAGGCGAAAAACAAAACCTGCAAGGCTTTAAAAAGAATTTTGAGGAAGAGCTAAATTCGTTACGCGGTAACTTTACAAATTTTGGCCATGAAGCCAGGCCATTTGTATATAAGGCGCGCGACTTTTTTGGCGACTTTTTTCATCATTTGGGCATATTTTTAGGCGGTGTTGGCAATGTGCTGATTAAACTGATCGGTGTATTTATATTATTATGCTGTTTATCATTCACGATTTTTATAATAGTTGCATTTGTAGCATTAATAGCATTTGGCTCATTTGCACCTTTTAACGGATTGCCATTTATCGTGCTAAGGCACCACCATGCCGATTACATTTATGTATCTGCATTCCTGGTTGCATTTATACCGGTGTTAAGCATCATTATTTTAACCCTAAAAGGGATATTTAAAACAGGTTCTATAAACCGTTCTACAGGTTCAACCTTCTTAGTTATCTGGCTGTGCGCCATTGGCGTGCTCGCATATTTCATTACGAAAATTGCAGTGGAGTTCGGGGAGTCAGCAAGAGTTAGCGAAACAATCTCCATTAAACCGGCTAAGAATAACGTCTATTATTTGAAACTAAATGATTTGAAATATTTTACGCCCGAAGATAGCGCAAGGTTGAATATAAAAATGCTTTCGTCAAATATGAGGATCACAGATGACCCGTATGAATATAATGACTTTAACCACAATGAATATAGAAAGGTGCTTCTTAATATTGAGAAGAGCGACGTTAACCAACCGGTAATGATCGAAACTTTCAAAGCCAGGGGAAGAGATTATGACGAGGCGTTATATAATGCACGTAATACCAAATATATATTCACTCAGCAAGATTCAATTTTGAAATTTGATTACAGGCTGTATGCATTAAAAGACGAATTGTGGCATGATGAAGAATTGGAAATTACTTTAAAAATACCTTTAAATTCAAAGTTAATTATCGATGACAAATTAAGCAACGTGGTGGACGGTATAAGTATATATGATTGCAAGGAAGCCAACAAAAAAGAGAATGCCAATACAGCAACCTTTATTATGACCGACAACGGCCTGCAATGCAAAGTTGATACAATAGTAACGCCAAAAGAGGACCGGCTTAAAGTTGATACTGCCCATAAAGATAACTAATGAAGCCGTTAACAATCATTAAGTATATAAGCCCGCTGTTGTTCGGCGGGCTTATATTATCTTTTTATTATACACTCAATAATAAAACCCGGCCGGGTTGCTATCCGAAACCAATACAACAACAAATGGAAATAGGCAAAATAGCCAATAAAGTTAAACCGGCAGGTTTTTGCTTTTTTAAAGATATCGTATCAGAGCTGTTCCCGGTATTAAAAAGTTTAAATTGATTGCAACCTAAGCCCGCCTGTTTTTTTCGGTCATTCACCGACAAATGTTGGTCATTCACCGAAAAAGCCAAAAACCACTGTAACCTTCGGCTACTTTTTCGCATCTTAAACATAGAATTATAAAGTTTTTAGATTTTTAACCGGCGACCGATGGTTTTTCTCCACAGGTCACTGAAAAGCACCTGCTGGTCAAAAATGTTTTAGCAAACGGATATAGCAGCGTTCCTTTATAAAAAAATTAACAAATGAAAACCAAACAACTACGTAACATAAATATCCAGCAAGGCCAGGTTACATAACCTGCACATCCCGAAAAGGGGCAATAGAAAATTTTACCAAACTAATTTTTAAAAAGAACAAAATTCTTTAACGGGCTTTTTATTGCCCAAAAACCGGACTAACAAAATGAAAACTACACTTGCAAAAATAATATATACACTATTGCTGCTTATAGCCGGTACGGCTATAAGCTTTGCACAAACCGCCAAACCCGAAGCTAAGGTTACGGGCTCATTGCTCGATGAAAATGGCAAGCCAATGGATTATGCAACAGTAAGCCTGCTAAAGGCACAGGATTCGTCAGTAGTAAAAGGTACGTTAAGCAGTGAAACGGGCCTTTATACCTTTGATCATATAAATACCGGCGCCTATATTATTAAAGCCTCGGTGGTGGGATATGAAAAAGCAATAACCAAGGTATTCACAGTTACGGATGCCTCGCCAACCGTTACCTTGCCTGCATTAAAAATGGCTGCCGCCAGTCATGCTTTAAATGCAGTTACAATTACGGCTTCGAAACCGTTGATAGAGCATAAAATAGACCGTACGGTTATGAACGTTGAAAACAGCATCCTTGCAGCAGGCAACTCCGCTATGGATATACTGGAACGTGCGCCTGGCGTATCGGTTGACAAGGATGACAACATCAGCATTAAGGGCAAACAGGGCGTTACCGTTATGATAAACGGCAAACTTACTTACCTTACATCGGCACAACTGGCTACCTTGCTCCGCTCAACAGACGGTACAACGATACAATCTATCGAGATAATTACCAACCCATCGGCTAAATATGATGCCGCAGGAAATTCCGGCATCATCAATATCATCCTTAAAAAGAACAAACAAGTTGGCACCAATGGCAGCGCGACTGTCGGCGCGGGCTATGGCGCCTATGGCAAGGACAACGAAAATTTAACCTTGAACCATAAAGAAGGCAACCTGAATGTGTTCGGTTCTTTTAGTCATGATGATAATAAGCGTATACAAAATATCGGCATAATGCGCATTATTCCCGATACTATTGCCGGTGGGCCACCGACTTATTTCAGGCAAACAAGCCCGCTGATCAGCGCCAACCATGACAACAGCTACCGCCTCGGCGCTGATTACGACCTATCGTCAAAAAACACCATAGGCTTTGTGGCAAGCGGCTATTTCAACGGCGAACAGGACAATATAGATGACCGTACTTATATAGGCCCGAGCTTTGGCCAGGTAGACTCAACATTACGCACAGTTTCGGGAATCCACCAAACCTATCATAACATCGCCTTTAATTTAAATGATACTTATAAAATTGATACCGCAGGGCAGGAGTTAAGCGCCGACCTTGATTATTCGCAGTTTAAAAACAATTCGACAGCGCAATATGTAACTGATTATTACCTGCCCGATGGCAGCATACAGCACCCCGAATCATTTTTAGGAAATCTAACGCCATCTACTATCAATATCCGCACAGCTAAGATCGATTACACCAAGCCGATCACCAAAACATTAAAGTTTGAATCGGGCCTTAAATTCAGCGATGTAAAAACTGATAATAACCTTACCGAAAAAGATACGGTTACTAATCCCTATGTAAGCACCAACCATTTTGTTTATGACGAAAAGATTGATGCGGGCTATGTAAATTTAAACAAGGATTTTAAAGGCTATTCGGTACAGGCAGGTTTAAGGGCCGAGTACACCAGTTCTAGTGCCGTTGGCGATTCGGCTAATGTTGTGTCCAATATTCCAAGGCATTACCTTAACCTTTTCCCAAGCTTGTTTTTAAGCCATACCATCAACGATAAAAATGAGATGACCTTCTCGTACAGCCGCCGCATTGACCGCCCGCAGTATGATAACCTTAATCCCTTTGTTTTTCACCTGGACCCCTATACTTATCAAAAGGGTAACCCTTATTTAAAACCGCAGTACACCAATAATTTTGAGTTTAACTACACCTATAATAAGAACATTACTTTAACCCTCGGCTACAGCAAAACTACCGACGTAATAACTGAGGTACCCGGCACTGACCCTGCTACAAAGGTTTCATTTATCACCCAGGATAATTTACAGGAACAAAATGCTTATAATGTTAACTTGTATGCCCCATATACTATCACCAAATGGTGGGAAGGCAACATTAACGCCACCGCCTTTTACCTGGGCTTTAAATCGAACGGGCTTGAAGGCGGGAATCTTGACCGTGGCCAGGTTGCTTATAATATAAGGGCTACCGAAACATTTACTCCGTTTGCCGACTACAAAGCTGAATTAACAGGCAACTACCAATCAGATCTTACCTATGGGCTTTATGATGTTAAACCACGGTATTCGGTAGATGCTGGGGTAAGCCATAAGTTTGCCGACAAAAAACTTAATGTAAAACTATCGATGAGCGATATATTTAACACGCTGCATAACGATGTTAACAGCCAGTACCAAAACACCGATTTGTTCATCACCCAGAAACGCGAAAGCCGCATAACCCGGTTAACATTGACCTATAATTTCGGTAACAATAAAATAAAAGCCCGCGAACATCAAACCGGCGCCGATGATGAAAAGAGCAGGGTGAAAGGAGCGAATTGATAACGTAGGGGCGACCCTTGTGGTCGCACCAAAATGGCCCGGTTCGAGAAAATTAAATCTAATCACCAAAATGGCCGCTGGGAAACAATTTTAAAGGGCGACCACAAGGGTCGCCCCTACATAACCACGTTCACCTTAAGTTGCCCGGTTGACAGGGTGCGGATGATCAGCTTTTCGCTGGTTGGATATATAGCCTCAATATCAAGGTCATGTATGGCTACTTCCGCCCTGATGCCGTTGCCATAGTCGCGGCTCATTTCCTTTTGTATCCTGATTTTACTGTCGCCCATAAATTGTGTAAGGTTATAGGTGGCCCGCTGGCGTATCATATCGGTTATTTTACCGTTGAACATCCATTTAGCAACCTTAAGCATCCAGGCTTTTGTTTGCAGATCGAAACTCAGGTCGGGGAATGAAAGTTCATGGGTAACCTGGTTATAGGTTGGTGTCCCAACT
>JABDCF010000122.1 GCA_013288235.1 Bacteroidota bacterium
TTAGAGGGGGTTAAACACAAATTTAAAACAAAAACAAATGAACGCATACATAGTGGCCGCAAGCCGCAGCGCAGTAGGTAAGGCAACCCGTGGTGGTTTCAGGTTTACAAGGCCTGATACCCTGGCAGCCGATGTTATTAAACACCTGCTTACAACGGTGCCAAACGTAGATAAAGAACAAATTGAAGATGTTATAGTAGGCAATGCTACGCCCGAAGCAGAACAAGGCTTAAATGTAGGCCGTCTCATTTCGTTGATAGCATTAGATACCGATAAAGTGCCGGGCATGACGGTAAACCGTTACTGCGCATCCGGTTTGGAGACGATTGCAATAGCTTCAGCAAAAATACATAGCGGTATTGCTGATTGTATTATCGCGGGTGGTGTGGAAAGCATGAGCCTGCTTCCAATGGGCGGCTGGAAAATTGCCCCGAATGCGGATGTTGCCCTTGCTCATCCCGATTACTACTGGGGCATGGGCCTAACCGCTGAAGCCGTTGCGAAAGAATATAAAGTTCCGCGTGATGAGCAGGACCAGTTTGCCTATAACTCGCATCAAAAAGCCATTGCTGCTATAAAAGAGGGCAAGTTTAAAGATGAAATAGTGCCGGTTGATATTACTGAGGTTTATATAGATGAAAGTGGCAAAAAGAAAAAACGGGAATTTAAAGTAGATACCGACGAAGGCCCGCGTGCTGATACTTCACTGGATGCGCTTGCAAAATTAAAACCGGTGTTTGATGCAAAAGGTGTGGTAACTGCCGGTAACTCATCGCAAACAAGCGATGGCGCTGCTTTTGTCATGGTGGTTAGCGAACGTTTTTTAAAAGCTAATAACTTAAAACCTATTGCAAGGCTGATTAATTATGCTGTTGCAGGCGTTCCGCCGAGAATAATGGGTATTGGGCCATTGGTAGCCATCCCCAAAGTGCTTAAACAAGCCGGGATGAAACAGCAGGACATCGATTTGATCGAGTTGAATGAAGCCTTTGCATCGCAATCATTGGCGGTTATTAAAGACCTGGAGCTTGATCCTGAAATTATAAACGTAAATGGCGGCGCCATTGCATTAGGCCATCCGCTGGGCTGCACAGGCGCCAAACTTTCAGTACAGCTTTTTAATGAATTGAAAAGGCGCGATAAAAAATACGGCATGGTTACCATGTGCGTAGGCACCGGGCAAGGCGCAGCGGGCGTGTTTGAATTGTTATAACCTGCTATGTCATTGCGAACGAGGAACGAGTGAAGCAATCGCGAACTTTGTACGGCGAATATGTATAGTTCGCAATTGCCGCGCTTCGCTCGCAATGGCAAAGATGGTAATGGTAAGTTTTTAGCCGATTTCTATTATATTTAAACCTATGAATAAAGGCACAAGATTATTTGATTGTATGGCAACACAGGCCGCCCAGCCTTTGGATGACCTGCTGAATGCCAAAGTTGATGGCAACTGGAAATCGTACAGCAGTAATGATGTGTATGATATGGCCTACCGGTTAGCGCAAGCATTGCTCGATATGGGTGTTTCTACCGGCGATGGTACCATTGAAGGCCGCGATAAAGTCGGGCTGATCAGCCCCGGTCGGCCTGAATGGATTATAACCGATCTTGCTGTACAAATGACCGGCGCGGTACTTGTGCCACTGTACCCAAATTCGGGTATTAAAGAAATTGAGCAAATATTAAACGAAGCTGGTGTTCAAATTATATTTGTAAGCAACCAGGAATTGTGTGATAAATTAAAACTGGTACAGCCCGAAATACCTGCTCTGAAATCAATTTTCACTTTCGACCGCATCAGTGATTGTACCCACTGGACTGAATTGCTGAAGCCGCTACGGGAAGGAACTGAACAGGAAATCGCAAAAGTCTGCGATGAGATATCCGAAGAAGACATCGCAACAATTATTTACACCTCCGGCACAACGGGCAGGCCTAAAGGCGTAATGCTCACCCATAAAAATATTTTCAGCAATGTAAAGTCATCGGGCGATATATTGGTTACGATCCCTACAGAACAAAAACGTGCTTTAAGTTTTTTGCCGCCCAACCATATTTTTGAAAAAACGGTGGTGTACACTTACATGTTCTATGGCTTTTCAATTTTTTTCGCCGAAAATATGGATACTATTGGCCCTAACCTACGGGAGACGAAACCCTACATATTTACCGCTGTTCCAAGGGTGCTTGAAAAGGTATTTGAGCGGATAATGATAGAAGGCCAGAAATTAACCGGTATAAAAAGGAAGATATTTATGTGGTCGATAAAAATTGCCGACCAGTTTGAAATTACCGGGAAAAGCTTAGGTTATAAAATAAAATTGGCCATTGCCGATAAGCTGGTTTATAGCAAATGGCGCAACGCCGTAGGCGGTAATGTAAAAGCGATAGTAGTAGGGAGTTCGGCGACACCGATAAGGCTCGAAAGAATATTCACTGCTGCAAAAATGGTTGTGTTAGAGGGCTATGGCCTTACTGAGACTTCTCCGGTGATCGCTGTAAATCATTACCAACATGAATACAGAAGATTTGGCACCGTTGGTCCTTTGCTTACCGATGTAGAGGTGCAAATTGCAGCCGATGGCGAGATATTAGTAAAAGGCCCTAACGTTATGGTGGGTTACTATAAAAACCCGGAACTTACTGCCGAAGTGATGGAAGGCGGCTGGTTTCATACCGGCGATATTGGCGAACTGGATAAAGATAATTTCCTGAAAATAACAGATCGTAAAAAGGAAATATTTAAAACATCGGGCGGTAAATACGTTGCTCCGCTGCCTATCGAAAATAAGATGAAAGAGAATTACTTTATTGAGCAAATGATGGTAGTTGGCTCCGAAAGAAAATTTGCCGCGGCGCTTATTGTACCATCGTTTACAAACTTGCTCCCCTGGTGCAAAAAGAATAACATAGCTTACATCTCCAACCAACAAATCATAAAAGAGGATAAGGTTAAGGAGCTCTATCAATCTATAATCGACACTTATAATCCGGAATTTAACCATGTGGAGCAGGTGAAAAAGATAACCCTGCTGCCCGACGAATGGTCGATTGACAGCGGTGAACTTACCCCAACGGGGAAAATGAAGCGGAAGATAATCACAGCAAAGTATGAAGCCGAAATAGATAGCATGTACACCGATGATTTTGCAACTGCCTAAAACTTTGTGAATTAATTATAAACCTATGGATACACTTCAAATCGCCGTTAATGACAGGCTGGCTATAATTACTTTGGACAGGGGGCGGTCAAATCCTTTAAACCACCAAATGGTTAAAGAGTTGACTGCCTGTATAAAAGAGCTGGATGCAGATGATTCTGTTGGCGGCGTAATTTTAACAGGTAAAGAAGGCTTTTTTTCATCGGGTATCGACCTGATTGAGGCTTATGATTATAATGAGGAGCAAATAAGGTCCTTTTGGGTTGATTTTTTAGTGATGCAAAGCACGCTTGCGGCCTTTAAAAAGCCAATGGTGGCTGCCATAAGCGGGCATAGCCCGGCAGGCGGTTGCATCGTGGCCGTCTGCTGCGACTACCGCGTAATGGCCGAAGGCAAATTTATTATCGGATTAAATGAAATTCCTGTCGGTATTATTGTGCCGGGCAGTGTTTTTAATTTATACGCATTCTGGCTTGGCCAGCGTAAAGCTTATCAATATTTAATGGAAGGTAAATTGCTTAACGTTAATGAAGCATTGGAAGTTGAGTTGATAGATGAAATTTGCCCGCCCGAAAGTATAATAAGCCATGCGGAGAAAAAGATAAGGGCCTACATGCAAATGGACCCGGTAACCTGGGGCCAGAGCAAAATGAACCTGCGCAAAGACCTGCTCGCTAAATTAAACAGCGACCAAACGGAAACCCTAAATAAGATGCTTGCACAATGGTGGGCGCCGGCTACCCGCAAAGGTTTGCAAATGATGATACAGAATTTAAAAGCTAAAAGCACTGCTGCTAATTAACACACCATGAATGAAACTACTACAGGCATGTTAAGGGATAATGCCCTTAAGGGCAAAACCATTATTATAACCGGTGGCGGCACAGGTTTAGGCAAATCAATGGGCACTTATTTCCTTAAACTCGGCGCTAATTTGGTGATTACCAGCCGAAAGCTGGATGTTTTAAAACAAACAGCCACAGAAATGGAAGCCGAGACGGGAGGGAAGGTATTGGCAGTTGCCTGCGATGTACGGAAATATGATGAAGTTGAAAATGTACTTAAGCAGGCCATCGAAACTTTTGGGCGGGTTGATGCATTGGTAAACAATGCCGCTGGCAATTTTATTTCACCAACTGAGCGTTTATCGGCTAATGCTTTTTCATCAATTATCGATATTGTTTTAAAAGGATCGGTTAATTGTTCGCTGGCTTTGGGCAAATACTGGATAGCCGAAAAAATACCCGGAACTATTCTTAATATCATCACAACATATGCTTTTACCGGCTCGGCTTATGTGGTGCCGTCGGCTTGCGCGAAGGGCGGGGTGCTGGCACTAACCCGGTCGTTAGCTGCAGAGTGGGGGAGGCATGGCATACGTACCAATGCTATTGCACCGGGCCCGTTCCCAACTAAAGGTGCGTGGGACAGATTGTTACCGGGCGATATGATAGAAAAATTTGATTTCAAAAACCGCGTTCCCCTAAAACGTATGGGCGAACACCAGGAGCTGGCCAATTTAGCTGCGTTCCTTGTCTCTGGTTTTTCGGGCTATATTAACGGCGAAGTAATTACCATAGATGGCGGCGAATGGCTACAGGGAGCCGGGCAGTTCAATGCACTGGAAATGGTACCGGCGGCAATGTGGGATAGTATTGAGCAAGCTACGCGGAAAGCCTAACCGAAGGCATAAAATCAGCGTTAAAACCCTTCCGAAAAAAGCAGATAAATGTATCTTTGAACCATGCTGATTATCCAATTAACCGGTTTGTCCGGTTCAGGGAAAACAACGCTTTCCTGTCTCGTAAAACAATCGCTTGAGCAACAAAATATTAACGTAGAATTGATTGATGGCGACGAATACCGCAAAACCCTTTGTAAAGACCTTGGCTTTTCAAAAGCCGACCGCTGTGAAAATATTCGCCGTTTGGGCAGCGCTGCTTTTGAATTTACTGCTATGAGGGATGTGGCAATAATAGCTGCTATTAACCCTTACGAGGAAATACGGAATGAATTAAAACAGCGCTACAACGCAAAAACCATATGGATAAATTGTCCGTTGGCTGAATTGATAAAAAGGGATACCAAAGGCTTTTACAAAAGGGCTTTATTGCCTGAAGGTAACCCGGATAAAATTTACAATTTTACTGGGATAACCGATGATTACGAATTGCCTGTTGATTTTGACCTTGCAATCCATACGCAATCCGAAACCATAGAACAGTCAGTAATAAAACTATCTGATTTCATTTTTCAGCAAATAAGTATAAAATGAAGATCGGTTGCAGCTTGTATGGTAGTTAGTTTTTACCACGAAGTACACAGAGTTAAGACCACCAAGGTCACAAAGTTATTTTCTTGGTGGTCTTTGTGCAATCTTCGTGCACTTTGTGGTAAAAAAATCAACTCTTTAAATGACCTTCTTTTTGGCATTTGGCCCGAATAACCCTGAAATTATTTTAATGCGTTTGCCCTGACTATCTTGGTTCTTGTCTCTCGATTGATTATTGGTTCTTGTCAAAGTTGAAGTTTAATACCAATGCCCGACAAATCAGGCGCGCTATCAAAACGGTCGCCTGCTGCTACGCCTATACCAGCCAACTTAAACCCGGAAAGTATGCCCTCGCCAGATTGGGTCACATTCACCCTCAAAAACTGTGAGTCCTTACAGGCAACAAATACGCCATAATTTACATCGGCATGTACAATAGTGCCGGGCGCAAATGCCGAATCGTGGGGTAAGTCTGCAAGTGAAACTTCCAGCAGCCTGAAAAGCTGGCCCCTTAATAATGTAATAGCCCCACCGTAATCAGGGTTGGTTGCGTTTACAAGGTTTTCGATCTCTTTAGCCGATTGTGTTTCCCAATTTATTCTAAGATCATTTACTGAAGGTTCGGGTGCATGGCTAACTGCTTTTTCATCTTGTTCGGGAAGTTCGTTGCTATTTTCTTTTTCTAATTTCCAGATCGCCTGATCGATAAATGCCACGGATTCCATACTTAAACGACCAGACAATAAGCCATGGTTTTCACCCGGAAAAATTTGCACCTCTTTCTGGGCCAATATAGGCCCGGCGTCAAAACCTTCCACCATTTTATGAATAGTTATGCCGCCAACAGGTTCGCCGTTTTTAAGCTGCCAAAACAATGGATTGCGGCCGCGATAGGCAGGTAATAAACTGAAATGTATATTGTAAAAACCGAGTTTTGGAATGGTAAATAACTCGCCTGGAATTTTATAACCGCATCCAAATACCAATACCACATCGGGTTGTTCGACACTTAGCCAATCTTTAAACCCGGTTACCAGGTCATTTTTCAAAAATCGTTTAAATGGGATGTTGAATAATACTGCAGACTGCTCAACCGGGATATTGTTTTTATTTGGTTCCCCAATCGAAACAATACTTTGGATCATTTTTTGGCCGCCAAAAAAGTTAATTGAAGGGACGGAATAGATGGCGCCTGATATTAAAACTATTTTCATTTAGCTGTATTAGTTAATTAAGGGTTTGGTATTTATCGAGTTGGTCTATTTACCAGGCAAAAAATAATGTAATATAACACGCCCGGTCCGTCAAATCTAAATAATCATTATTTAACCAACTAAAATCGACTTTCTTTTTTCTTCAAGCTCACGATATAGCTCCATGGCTCTATCTAAGAACGGCGGAATAAAGTCAACGCCATCCTCACTAAAAGGCTCACCGGGCTTTTTAGAGTGATACCGGCTCCTTTCAGTCATATTAACACGATCCTGTGCGCTTAGCGCTCTGCCTGTAAAGGCAGCGATCTTTTCTACCATAGTTATTGCGCCTTCACTATAGTTCAACAATAGGAAATTTTTATCGTTTTGTATTATTTCCAGGCATTGCCAAAAATAGCTTTCAAGCACTTTTGCCAGGTAAATATCTAAGCCTTCAAAAACTTCTTCTTCGTTTTTAAAACCAAATAACTCAGGTTCAATCACGCCGGGCACGGCTTGCATCCCGCGCACCTTGCTGTGTGATCTTAAAACTTCGTCAGGGGTACGGTAAATAAAAACAAAAGGTGCCGAAGGGTAAAGGTGTCGAAACTGCTTATGAAAAAACAAATGCCAGCTGTCGGTTTTTATAAATATTTGTTTGTTTTTATTTTCGACAGGATTGTTTGTACCTGTTCGTTCCTGGCCGTAATAGGTAATTGCGGCTTTTAATAATTGATTAATGGCGGCCTGCTCAAAGTTATGCCCCTGGTAAGGTAAACGTAATATACTATCAAAAAAAGAAACTTCGGATAGTACTATATTTTCATCGGAGGTAGCCAGCAACTGCGAAACAAGTGTAGATCCGCAGCGGGAAATATGAAATATAAAAGCAGCAGGCTCAATCTCGTTCAAATCCTTCGCCCATTCCTGCATCACATCCAGGTCGCTAACGGCGCTAAACCGGAGCTTTCGGCCGGGAAGCGATTTAAATTTTAATATCGTTTCTTCAAAAAAAGGTTCTGTAAAAGGCTCTCCATAAGTATCTATCCAGTAACAATGCAGTTGGCCGCCGTTGTTTACCAGTTTATAGGGTATCCAGTTATCAAGTTTGCTGTTTTCCATATTCCCATAGGAATCATTCGGCCTCGGCGGCTTGCTGTATAGCTTTTACCTTTCGTTCCAGTTCGTCGGCAAGTTTATTGGCGGTTGCTGTATCCTGGTACCTCAGTTGTTTTATCATATTTAGCATATTATCATCAACTTCCTCTTTTTTAATGGCTATATTATCCGATGAATTGATCATATTCGTTAACCAATCGTTTACTTTACAATCAACAACCAGGTGTACTCTGTCTCTGTCGCTGTTATTTGTAACCCGATGGGGTAAATTGGCATTAAGGTACCAGCACTCTCCTTCTAATAAAAATATACGCTCATCCTCACAATAAAATTCCACCTCAGGGTTGGTAAACACCGGGAAATGCAGTCGTGCTTCACCTTTTTCCAGCGCAAGTTCAGCATCGGTGTGTTGTTTTATTACGGCGCCTGCCTGTAAATTTAAAAAGCGGACAGCCATGATAGGGCAATCAAGGCTTTGAAGAAGATTCTTAACCGATGGAAACTGGTACATATATAAGGTGTCGATAAATTCATTTTCACCGATCAGGTCCGGGATGATGTTTTTATGACTGCCACCCGGTGAGCGAAGAGACATTACCGCCCATGAGCCACTGTAATGAAATGTATTTATATGCGGCTGCCATTGGTTGGCTGTTGATAACAGTTCGGTTTGCATGGCCTTCAAATCAAAAGGCAACAACAATTTAGCATAACGTACCATATTATATAGTTTAAGATGCTTTTAACCAGCGTATCATATTTGGGTAGGGTAGGGCATTTAATTCTTCGGCCTTTTTTTTATCATAAGCCAGGCCTAAATATTGCAGCATGGGCAGGCCAATGAAACTGCCATTAGCAAAAGCTTCTAAGAGACTGGGGCTTGCACCGCGGTAACCATGCTCGTGAAAAACAACAGCCGGATCAAGACCGATATGCTGGCACGCTGCATATGACCAGGCCATGGCCATCATTTCAAAGCCTGCACTCATGTATTCAGGTAAAGGATCGCCTATGGTCGCCCGTGCATCGGGGCTATATGCCGCCAGGTGCCCCGCTTCGTGAAGTATGTCGCCCGGGTATAGCAATTTGTCGGGATCGATAATGATCTTTCCGTTTTCCAATAATAAACCCGGCAAAAAAGTGTCGCCTGGGATCGGTCGTTTTACAACGTCGAGCCCGATAGATAAAACAAAATCGGTGATTATATCAATTACAGGTTGGTCCACTGTCAAAAATATTAAACCGGAAGGTCTTTTGCAAGTCGTAATGCTGAAAATGCTGTAGCGTACGATTCGCGGTCATCCGGCATACCGGGAATAAAGTGTTTAGCTTTAACGCCGTTTTTATTTTTTTCGATATCAAAATTAAAAATCGTTCTTCCAAACAGCAGGCCGTTTTTGGCTGTTTGTGCCAGCACAATTTCGTGTTTCAACTTATTGTGCAGCATTTGGGTATTTAAGCAAAGTTTAGGATCGTTGCCGCCTATAACCATATCAATATGTTCAGATTGTTCTGCAAATTTTCTATTACCGCCATCACCGAGTTGCGCCAAACAAACAACAAGGTCACATTTTTCGTCAAGCTTTAACAAACGGGCTACCTTTGCAGCACTGGCGGCGGCATCATTATATTTTATACCCTCCACCTTATGGCAAACGCCTGTAATCCCAATTTTAAAGTTTCCGCTCCGTATAATCACATAGGGTTTTATCATATCGGCCAGTTTATTATCAAACTGCAAATTGCAATTTACAAGGCTGAATTGCATTAACGGGATAAGGGTCATTAATTCTTCCTGCCCCATACTAAGTTCATTTGCGCCAATTGCTGCGGCATGGTAGCCGATTGAGTTCATGACGCCGATCACATCCCGGTGGTTTTCTACTTTGTTTGAATTACGGGTGAAATTACCCGCGTCTAACAGGAGGCCGCCTGTTTCCTGGTTTTTCAACGTCGACCTGATGTGACCGAGGCCACCCATACTTTTGTAAACAGGGTTGATGTGACCGTTCAGATCATTTGTGTGATAAACTGCCACCGCGCTTTGCGATGCATGTAAGGAGCTAACACTTTTGGCAACTGTGGCCATAGCGTTAAATGGCCTGGTTAAGGCAGTAGCACCGGCAATAACAGATAATTGCGTTAAAAACGTCCGTCTTGGTTTGTTCATTGTGAAATTTATTAAGCTATCAGTGTTTAAATGTATCAAAAATTTTGGCAGGAAAAAAAATTACAAGGCGATAAAAAATTCTTTTTTTGATAACCTATTTCATTAAAGAAATGGTAGTTATCTATTGGTTAATGGCGGTAGTTGTATTTGCTTAAATAAATTTTAAATTTCATAAAGTATACTGTGCAGCTAAGGCTGCTAAATCATATATTTTATGGGAGCCGGGAAGATTTGAGGTAAATGATGGTAGTTTATTTAAAAAAAATATCTTAATTCAATAATTAATTAATAGTTAATTAAAAAAAAATATTATTTTTTTCCTTGGATATTAGCAAAAAACTCTCTAATATTGGATACGCAAAACGCCTAACCTGTTGAGTGTTGCGGGTAATTAGTTCCTGAATCTTAATGCACACAATTCATAAATAAAGTATTATAACAAACCTTATTAAAAACCTAAATATATGGATCAACCTTTTGTAGGAGTTATCTTCGCACATGCCGGGTCTTTCGCACCGGCACAGTGGGCTTTGTGCCAGGGGCAAATACTGTCAATTTCAAATAACGACGTCTTGTACTCGTTAATAGGTACAACGTATGGAGGCGATGGCGTGCAAACCTTCGGCCTTCCCGACTTGCGCGGCAGGTTACCTGTTGGCCAGGGCCAGGGCAACGGCCTTAGCAATTATGTGATGGGCCAGTTGGCCGGCACAGAACATGTTACTATCACAACGCAGCAAATGCCTTCGCATACGCACACGTGGAATGTTTATAATGCTGCTGGAAATGCACTTATACCCACTTCGGGCACCGTTGTCGCGGGAACGTATTCAAATGCAGGCGGTTCTTCCACGCCGGCTACATTTTATGGTTCGCCGGCTACGGCAGGCATAACCGTGGCACCAGCCACCATTGGAAATGCCGGCGGCAGCGTTCCAGCGTCCATTTTGCAACCTATACTGACTACTAACTACATCATATCGCTGTATGGTATTTATCCGTCGCGTAACTAAATAGAAAACCTAATTATTTAAGTCATTAATCTTAACAGTTAATCATCATGAATTCACCATATATAGGTCAGGTTTTTATGTTCGCGTGGGATTTCGCCGCGAAGAACTATGCACTGGCTCAGGGCCAGTTGATGGCAATTAATCAAAACCAGGCACTCTTCTCCGTACTCGGTACCACCTACGGTGGAAATGGGCAGACAAACTTTGCCTTGCCCGACCTGCGTGGCCGCACCTTCATCGGCTGGGGCCAGGGACCAGGTTTAAGCTCCAACAATTTGGGGGAACAAATCGGGACTGAAAAGGTAACACTGCTGCAAAATAACCTGCCCTCACACAGCCACACGGCCAATGTAAACAATACAGCAGCAACGGTAGGCGTGGCGGCGTCGAATACTGTTTTGTCGCAGGGGCCTATTGTGGCGGCCTCGCAGGTAACCACTTACAGCGGAGCAGGTGCTAATGCGTCATTAAATCCCGGCGCTTTGGCCAATACAGGCAGCAATCAATCTTTGTCAATTTTGCAGCCATACCTTGCTATCAATTATTCTGTATGCCTGTTTGGCTTGTTTCCATCACGCAATTAACAGCAAAAAAGGCCAGTAATAAATCAATTAATTGTGAGACAAAAAATTAAATATCACACTAACCTCTAAACCAAAATATTATGGATCCTTATATATCATCTATTTACGTATTCGCGGGCAATTTCGCCATTCGCGGATTTGTGCAGTGCCAAGGTCAAATATTGCCAATATCTCAATACACCGCCTTATTTTCGCTTATCGGCACTTTTTATGGCGGTAACGGAACTTCAAACTTCGGTTTGCCTGATCTTCGCGGCCGCACCGCAATTTGCCAGGGAGCGGGACCGGGACTATCGGATTATTCTATCGGCGAGATGACAGGTACGGAAAACACTACATTGTTATATAACAATATGCCGATACATACCCATTTGGTAAATGCGTCTACCTCACCCGGGTCAACCGCTTTGCCGTCTGGCAACTTTTTTGCCGATGCCAAAACAGGTACAAGCCCACGTGCACCTGCGGAACTTTTTTATAATACATCAACGGTAAACACACAGCTTAGCGCCAATTCAATTGGCTTCACGGGTGGGAGTATTCCCTTTGCTATACAACAACCCGGTTTGGTTTTAACAACTATGATAGCGTTAACGGGACTATTCCCAGCACGAAACTAATATGTTTAATTTACAAGTATTTCCCGCATGACGGGACCGTTAAAAATAGGATTTTTATCGCCTTACTCCGGGGTATACCCCTACTACGCACAGCACCTGATGGCCGGAATGTTGTTAGGCATATATCCCGGAGCGATAAAAAAGAACGAAATACAATTTATACCGGTGTACACCAAAATGGGCGATCCGAAGAGTGTACTGGAAGCGACGAATCGTTTGGTGTTTTTTGACCAGTGTGATATTATTTCAGGATTGATTAGTTATCAATCTATACCTGACATATTACCGGTTATTGAGCGGTACAATAAAATAGGATTTTTTTTCGATCTGGGCGAGTACATTCCCTGGTTCGACTATTTGAGTCCGCGTTTGTTTTATTCGTCGCAGCAAATATGGCAAAGCCAATATGCATTGGGTTATTGGGCCGGAAAACAATATGGCGAAGGTGGAATGATGGCGATGACAATTTACGAAGCAGGTTACCACGTCAGCAGCGTTTTTCACAAAGGTGTGAGGGATGCGGGAGCCGGCCATTTGGATCTGCAGGTGATAAA
>JABDCF010000123.1 GCA_013288235.1 Bacteroidota bacterium
TTGAACTTTTCCATGACAGGTCAAATAAAGTTAGTGATGGAAAAATGGAAAAAAGAGACGCCATTAAAATAATAAACGAACAGCATTATATAGGTTATTGGTTTGAAGAAATTGAAAACCCACTGGAGGTAGAAAAATCAAACCGCATCTTCGATTTATTAAACCAGGAACCTAAAGTTTTTGCAACTAAAGAACAATTACAGGGCTTGCATATTTTAAATAAACCTGTAGAAGAAAAAGACTTTCAATTCGAATTTTTAAAAATACTCTTCGAAAAAGGAAGATTAAATAACAAGATTGATGTAACAAAAACCTTAGAAGGGTTTTTCCCCTTAGACAAATATAAACACGATGACATTCTTACCCAAGATTTAGCAATTAAACATTTTTTGTATCCATTAAGGGAAGATAAACTTATAAAATATGATACCCTTGTGAATGACAATTTTGGGAAGCCTTATATTTGTCGATGGGATGCAGCAATAACTAAAGACGGAATAGATTTTTATTTGCGATTGAGCGAACGACTTATGCCTATAAAAATACCGGAAGCCATACAAATTACTCCCCATGAAATAAAACGCCAATCAGGGACGACTGTATTTGTCAAAATATTTAAGTGGACTGTAAATAAAACTGCATTTATTATCATGTGGGTTATCATAGGGATATTGGGAACTGTAATTGGTGGATTATTATTAATTTGTTGTATTAATTATTTCAAAAACAAGGGATTTACATTGTAATGTTTTTCACCTTATCCCAACTAATATATAGTTGCCAAAATAATTATACCTTAGTGTAACAAACCGGCTTTATTTACCATCTTAGTTTTGTAAGTAAAATCTCCTAATTTAGCTTTCAATTAACTGACCTGTAATTCATAATTTATGATAAAGAAATTTTACTTTATTCTGCTGCTCTTTTTTACAACTTCGGCTTTTGCACAAAAAACCTATATCCAGTGCGGAAAACTTATCGATGGTATTTCAAATACGGTACAAACAGAGGTTACCATAGTGGTTGAAGGACATACGATAACCGATATTAAAAAAGGTTATATAGCTGGTGATGCGGGCGATAAGCTAATTTCCCTTAAAGATAAAACGGTAATGCCGGGGCTTATCGATTGCCATGTCCATTTGGAAAGCCAGTTTAGTAAAAACACCCTTTTAGAAGGTTTTACTTTAACCGATGCCGATATTGCTTACCATGCTGCTGTTTATGCAAAACGGACATTGATGGCAGGCTTCACAACTGTGCGCGATTGTGGCGGCACAGGTGTAAATATCAGCTTAAGAAAAGCAGTAGCGCAGGGCCTGGTTGACGGCCCGCGGATAATTACCGCCGGGCGTGCAATTTCAGCAAGCGGCGGCCACATGGATAATTCTGTGGGCTTTAGGGACGATGCATTCAATCATAAAATGGGCCCGGATGATGGCGTTGCCGATGGCCGGGATGAGCTGATAAAAGCCGTGCGGTTACAAATAAAACGGGGATCGGATGTAATTAAGATAGCTTCTACCGGCGGGGTGCTTGATTTGAGTGAAAATGGCTCTGGCGCTGAATTTACGATAGATGAAATAAAGGCTGTAGTTGAAACCGCAAAAGATTATGGCTTGCGCGTGGCCTGCCATGCGCACGGCGCCGAAGGCATACGCAGGGCTATACTTGGCGGTGTTACCTCTATAGAGCATGGCACCTTTATGAATGAAGAAGATATGGAGCTGGCCAAAAAATACGGCACCTACCTTGTTCCTACAATTATTGCCGGCAAATCTGTTGCCGATTCGGCAAAGATTCCTGGATATTTTCCGCCTGTTATTGCCCGCAAAGCGATGGAAGTTGGCACACAGATACAGGCCAATTTCGGCAAAGCTTATAAAGCAGGGGTAAAAATTGCTTTTGGCACCGATGCAGGCGTTTATGCCCACGGCAAAAACTACAAAGAATTTCAATATATGGTTGAGGCCGGTATGCCGCCAATGGAGGCTATAAAAGCCGCCACCACCAGCGCCGCCGACCTGTTGGGCATCAGCGCTGAAACAGGCAGCATCAGCAAGGGTTTATCGGCTGATATTATCGCTGTCGACGGCGACCCGTTAACTGATATTAAAGTAATGAAAAACGTAACCTTCGTGATGAAGGAAGGAAAAATTTATAATCAATAAAAAACTTATGACAAAAATTAAAAAACTTTCGGCATTTATTTTTTCGGGCCTTATAACGGGCCTTGCCGTATCTGCAACGTATGCACAGGCGCCTGCTAAAGAGGCTGATGATCCGCTCATGAAGATATACCGCGCCACGCCTGCACGGATAAACGACCTTATACACACCAAACTTGATGTGCGCTTCGATTACAAAAAGCGCTTTCTGTATGGCAAGGAATGGGTTACTTTAAAGCCGCATTTTTATCCTACAGATTCGTTAAGGCTGGATGCCAAAGGCATGGATTTGAATAACATCTCTATAGTTGAAAACGGCAAAAACATCCCGTTAAAATTTAAATACAATGATAGCCTTACGGTAGCTATCCAGCTTGATAAAACTTATCATAACAACGAAACTTACACCATTTATATCGATTACACTTCGAAACCAAACCTGTTGCACGTTAAGGGCAGCGCAGCAATTAATGATGCTAAAGGTTTGTACTTTATAAACCCCGACGGTACCGAAAAGGATAAACCGGTACAGGTTTGGACTCAAGGCGAAACCGAAAGTTCATCAGCCTGGTTTCCTACTATCGATAAATCGGAACAAAAAACAACTGACGAGATCGTGATGACCGTTCCGGCTAAATATGTAACGTTATCAAACGGACGCCTGGCCTCGCAAAAAATAAATGGCGATGGCACCCGTACCGATGACTGGAAAATGGAACTGCCGCATTCGCCTTACTTGTTTATGATGGCTGTGGGCGATTTTAAAATTTATCATGATAAATGGCGTGATAAAGAGGTAAACTATTACCTGGAACCAAAATACGCCCCTTTTGCAAAAGAAATTTTCGGGATGACACCTGAATTAATCGAGTTTTACTCCAAATTATTGGGTGTTGATTATCCCTGGAATAAATATTCGCAAATTGTGGTACGCGATTATGTAAGCGGCTCCATGGAAAACACCTCAGCTACTTTACATGGCTCCCAGGTTCAGGAAACCCACCGCGAACTGATAGATGCCTATTACGATTTTGCAAGGCAATCCATCGCCCATGAGTTGTTTCATCAATGGTTTGGCGATTATGTAACCTGCGAAAGCTGGAGCAACCTTACCTGTAACGAGTCGTTTGCGAATTACAGCGAAACCCTTTGGGCTGAGCACAAATATGGTAAGGACGAAGCCGATGCCCACAATTACCAGGACATGCAGAACTATTTAGGCAATCCCGCGAATTATACTAAAAACCTGGTGCGCTTTCATTATGATGATAAGGAAGATATGTTCGACGCCGTAACTTATCAAAAAGGTGGCCGTATTTTAAACATGATGCGTAATTACCTTGGCGATGCTGCATTTTTTAAGGGTCTGAACATTTACCTTAAAACAAACGCATTTAAAGCCGGCGAAGCGCAGCAACTGCGTTTGGCCGAAGAAGAAGCCAGCGGCCGCGACCTGACCTGGTTTTTTAACCAATGGTATTATGGTGCAGGCCACCCCGTATTAAACATCAGCTACAAGTGGGACGATGCTGCCAAAAAAGAAACCGTTTATTTACAGCAAACCCAGGATGGGCAAACATTTAAACTACCTTTTGCCATCGATGTTTATGCAGGCGGTAAAAAAGAACGCCATAAAGTTTGGATGAACGATAAGGCCGATACCTTAACATTTGACGTAGCCTCGAAACCTGACCTTGTTAATGTGGACGGTGATAAAATGTTATTGTGCACAAAGACCGACAATAAAACACTGGATGAGTTTGTTTTTCAATACTTTAACGCACCGCTTTACCTCGACCGCTTTGAGGCCATTAATTTCGCTGCCGGGCACCAATCAGATAAAGCCGCACAAAAGGTGCTGATAGCTGCTTTAAAGGATAAATATTATGGCTTGCGTATAATGGCTATACGGGCCCTGCATATGACAAATGATGACATTCATAACGCAGCCTTACCGGTTTTAACTTCTTTGGCCCAAACCGATGAAAATACCTTAGTTCGCGCCGCAGCGATAAGCGCTTTGGGCAAGCTAAAAGCATCCGGCAATATGAATATATTCAAACAATCGCTAAGCAGCGACAGCTATGCTATACAGGGCGCTGCCTTAGATGCAATAAACCTTTTAGATCCGGCACAGGCATTGCCATTGGCCAAAGGCTTTGAAAAAGATAATAAAGGGGCGCTTACAACTGCTGTGGTAACTGTTTATGCTACAAATGGCAGTAGCGAACAATGGGCCTATGTATTTAACGCCTATAAAGAGGCTTCGCCCCAAGGTAAATTTAATATGATACGCGGCGCCTTTTCTTCAATGGTCGGCCATGTTGACAAGCCGGAGTACGCGCAACAGGGCATCACTGCTATAAAAGAGTTTGGCATTAATTTTAAACAATTTGGAATTGCGCCGCCTATTATTAGTGCGCTTAGCGATATAAAAGCACAACGCACTAAACTAAATGACACTGCTTCGGCCCAAGCCGTCGATGATGCCATTAAAGCTATTAATGATGCTAAATAAACTTTAATTTAAATGCGAAGTATTGCGCATTTGTAGATGAAACAGAAAGCCGGCTATAATTGGCCGGCTTCTTTTTTTAACATATTTCAAATTAATTTAACATCCCTTTAACAATTTAATTTGGCCAGTTTTCTTTATTTTTGATATAAATAAACAATCATGAAAAGATTCCTACTCCTTCTGGCATTAATAGCAGGCTTTTCCCAATTGAAAGCGCAACAATTTTTCCCGGCAAAACCTGCTGATAGTACAACATACAGTCTTGATAAATTGCTTAAGATAAGCCCGGTTAAACCATTTGAATTAGTAAAGCCAGATCTTAACCTAACCCAAGTTTTTAATAATACTTTGACCCTGAATACAGGTGCCAATATCGACCATATGCCTGTTGCGGTTTTGGATGGTTTTTCAAAAATGCCGGTAGTGAAGATTGGTGGATATTATACCATGCCGGTTAAAAAAATTGGTAGTGAGGAGGTGTTAACGGGCAATCAAAATTTGCTCCGGGGATTGCCGACTTTTAAAACGCCGTAAACGGTGTGATTTGCTCATCTCTTTAACATAAAATTACAGATCAATAAACTACGTTAGGTTTATTGCGAAAAGGCATAAAATTATATCTTTGAAAATGCCTTATAATAAACCACCTATTCCGGGAAGGTACATCGATCCGTTAGTTGATTTTGCTTTTAAGAAAATATTTGGCAGCGAGCCGAATAAAGATTTACTTATCGCTTTTCTTAACGAGGTTTTTCGTGGCCGCAAACACATCTTTGACCTTGGTATAATAAAAACGAACACCCCGGCGATCTTAAAGATGAAGGCGCCGCCATATTTGACCTGCTTTGCACAGGTACAAGCGGTGAACAGTTTTTGATTGAGGTACAGCGTGGACGGTTAGGCAATTTTAAGGAAAGGGCATTGTTTTATACCTCCCGCCTCATCAGCGACCAGGCTCCTAAGGGCAACCGCAGTGATTGGGCGTACAACCTTACTGAAGTATATTTGATAGCTATATTGGAGGATTTTACCTTGAGGATAAGTTCTGACCAAAAATATCTGCATGAAGTTGGCTTATGCAACATTGATACCGGAGAAATATTTTACGATAAGCTGGGTTTTACTTATATAGAATTACGTAATTTTGTTAAAACAGACGCCGAATTGGAAACCGATCTGGATAAATGGCTGTTCGTATTGAAACACATGGGCCGGATGAATAAGATACCAGTTTATCTGCGAAAGCCCATATTTGAAAAACTATTCAGTATTGCTGAATATACTAATTTTACAAAGGGGGAAAAAACGATGTACGATAGCAGCTTGAAACGCAAATGGGATAATAAGAGTGTACTTGATTACACATTACAAGAGGGCATTGAAAAAGGCGAACATAATAAGGCACTGAACATAGCACGAGAACTTAAAAAGGAAGGCTTACCGATTGAGTTCATTGCAAAAACGACAAAACTATCAATTGAGGAAATAGAGAAATTATAAGTTTTAATTACCAACCTTTTTAGTAGAAAAGCATACTCACTGCAATTAAAAATCCTTATTCAGCAATTTTTCCAGTTCAGCAAAGCTGATATTCATTTTTATACGGCCTTGTTTAGCATAGGAGAGTTCACCTGTTTCTTCCGAAATTATTATTGCTGTTGCATCGTTAGCTTCGGTAACGCCAATGCCAGCACGGTGACGCAGTCCGAATTGCGCTGGCAGGTCGGTCTTCTCTGTTAAAGGCAAAATACAACTCGCCGACTTTATTTTATTTTCTGCAATAACCACGGCGCCATCATGCAGGGGGCTGGTTTTTTGAAAGATACTTTCGAGCAAACGTTTTGATATTTTCCCGTCAATAACTTCGCAGCTGTTCTGATAAAACTGTTCATCATAGTATTTTGCAAAAACTATTAATGCGCCTGTGCGGTTTTGCTTCAGGCTTTTGCAGGCATCTACAATTGGTTTTATGCGCGCATAGTTGTTTTTTTCAGCCTCGGCCTTGCCAAAGAAATACTGCCACCATGCCCGGTTTCGCTGTAACGATGCATTTTTCCCTACCAGCAATAAAAATCGCCTTACTTCCTGCTGAAATACTACTATCAGTGCAATAATGCCTACATCAACAAATTTGCCGAGAATGCCGGTAAGCAGCTGCATATGAAGCGCCTTCACCACGTAATAAAGGCCGAATATAATTGCTAATCCGATGAAAATATTAGCCGCTATGGTGCCCCTTATGAGGTTATATAGCTGGTAGATAAGCAACGCTACCAGTATTACATCAAGGATATCAAAAAACGTAACTTTAAATAAACTGAAATCGAAAAAATGCATTTACTAAGGTAGGAAAGAGATGTGAGATATGAGACGTGAGATATGATATAAATGCTAAAAGCAGAAAGCCGAAGGAAAGAGATTTGAGATGTGAGACATGAGATATGAGATAAATGCCGAAAGCCATAGGCAAAAAGATTCTTTCTAATGCTATCTTTTCTCACTGGGATCGATCTCAAATCTCATGTCTCACATCTCATATCTCATAAAATGTACGGCCCGCCCGGTACGCCCCACCCCCATTTTGGCATTGGCGTGTCCGGCGTTTCGCTTGTTTCATCGGCATTTGAATTAATGACAGCAATGCGGGTGCCCCATTCAAGATAGGCTAAAAATGCAGAACGAAATTCGGGGTCAGCGGGCAAGACTAATTCATCCGCTGTTTCCAGCAGCAGTTCCATCCAGCGCTTTCTATGTTTTTCGGTTAAATGTTTTTGAAGATGCCTTTTTATCATTTCAAAATGATCGCCCTCAGTTTCACTATAAACTTTAGGGCCTCCCAAAACTTCGGCAACAAAATGTGCCACGTGCAACCTGTGCTGCGCCGACATATGTTTAAAAACAGGCTCCAGTATGTCGTCAGCCAAAACTTTATCGTAGAATTTATCAAATAGTTTTTCAAAAACCTGCATACCGCCAGCCCACTCGTAAAGTGTGGGAACTTCGTGTTTATCCTGGTTGCTCATATTCTTTTATTAATAACGTAAAGTTAAGCAGGATTAGCAAAATATAAAGGTCATTAATGTTTTGCAACCTTTTTCTTCGGAAATGCCAATGATGCTCCGATACTTACAGCCAATATGATCAGAATAATCAAAAGGGAATTGCCGGTAGTGAGCCCCATCCTATCCACATAATTTGCGCCAAGCATTTTTAAGCCGATAAAGGCCAGTAACAATGCAAGCCCGATTTTAAGGTAATGAAACTTATGTATAATATTCACCAGCAAAAAGAACATGGAACGCAGGCCAAGTATTGCAAATATATTAGAGAAGAATACGATATAAGGATCTTTAGTGATGGAAAAAATAGCCGGGATAGAATCGACCGCGAACACAAGATCGGTAACTTCGATGATGAGCAGCACCAACAACAGCGGTGTTATCATTTTTTTATGGTCAAACTTGACAAAAAACCTGTCGCCCCAAAACTTAGGGTAAACAGCAAAAAACCTGGAGGCAAATTTTACTATCGGATGGTTTTGCGGGTCTATCTTTTTGTCATCGTTGCGGTTAACATACATCACTATACCCGTGTACACCAAAAAAGCCCCGAAAATGTACAATATCCAATGAAACTGTTTTATTAATGTTGCGCCTGCGAAAATAAAACCAAAGCGCATGATTATAGCGCCTATTATCCCCCAAAGCAAAACTTTGTGGTAATGCTTTTCATCTACCCCAAAGGCGGTAAAAATAAGCACCATTACAAATATGTTATCAACCGATAATGCGTATTCAACTACGTACCCGCTGATAAACTCGAGCGACAAATTTTTGCGGTACAATTGGAGGCTTGCACCCAGGTTGTTAGGGTCTAAAGTAAGGTGATGAAAATTTTGAACATTAGCCTGCTGTAATGCGGCAAAGCTATCGATATGATGGAGCAGGTGCCCGTATTTATAAATGAGCAAATAAAAACAAAGCGTGAGCATTATCCAAACCGCGCTCATTATTGCCGCCTGTTTTATGCTCACCGGCCTGTCGGTTTTGGCAAATAAACCGAGGTCGATGGCCAGCATTATTAAGATAAAAATAATAAAGCCAGTAATGAAAATTAACTCGCTTTGCATTATTTATCATTTATTACGTTCGGTAGTAAAACGGACTAATTGTTCCAACCCTGTGCGTGCCTCACCCTGGGGGAATGTGTTTAATATCTCAAATGCTTCGTCCTGGTATTTTTTCATCTGGGTTTCGGCATATTGTAAACCACCTGTTTCCCGCACAAAATCAATGATTGCTGTAATCTTTTTTGGGTCATCATTATGATTTTTAACCAGGTTTATCATTTGCTTTTTAACAGTAGAATTGCTGTTATTAAGCGAATAAATAAGCGGCAGGGTAACCTTTTTCTCTTTAATATCGATGCCTAATGGCTTACCTACATCATCAGTCCCGAAATCAAACATATCGTCCTTTATCTGGAAAGCGATGCCAATTTTTTCGCCAAAAAGCCTCATTTTTTCAATCGTTGCATCATCGGCACCTGCCGATGCCGCGCCACATTCGCAACAGGAAGCTATTAAAGATGCTGTTTTTTGCCTGATTACTTCATAGTAAACAGGCTCTTCGATATCCATTTTACGTACCTTTTCAACCTGAAGCAGTTCGCCTTCTATCATTTGCCGCATGGCTTCGGATACTATTTTCAAGAACCTGAAATCATCGTGCTTTACCGATAATAACAACCCTTTTGATAGCAGGAAGTCGCCGACTAAAACTGCTATTTTATTTTTCCATAGCGCGTTAATGGAGAAAAAGCTACGGCGCTGGTATGAGTTATCCACCACATCATCATGTATCAGGGTTGCTGTATGCAAAAGCTCCACCAAAGCAGCCCCGCGGTGTGTTGATTCGTTGATACCTCCGCAAATACTCGCCGAAAAAAAGACAAACATAGGCCTGATCTGTTTTCCCTTGCGTTTTACAATATAGTGGGTAATACGGTCGAGCAGCGGTACCGAGCTTTGCATGGAAGATTTAAACTTTCCTTCAAAAACATCAATATCTGTAGCTATGGGTTTTTTAATCTCGTTGATGCTCAGCATTGAAACAAAACACGCTTTTATTTAACGAATCGCCTTGAGGCGCCGCGCACAAACATAAGTAAATTTAGTGGAATGGTGAGTGGTTGATTGGGTTGATTAAGTGAGTGGTTTGTTTTGAGTCGGAAAGTCGGAAAAGTCCGGAAAGTCCGAAAGAAGGTACGTGTATAACCCAATCAACTTAATCCAACTCAATCAACCTAATCCAACTTAATCAACCAACATTAACATAAATTAACAATATGAGGTTAAACCAATTACCCAATTTACCCTCTATTACTATAACAACATTAACAACGAAACAATATGAAACTTAAAATATTCGGAGGTTTACTGGTAGCAGCATTAGCTATCACCTCCATGGCCCAGGCACAAGAACGTACCCCTGTTATCAACCACAGGCAGCACAGGCAGGAACGCCGCATTAACCAGGGGGTACGCAATGGCGAACTTACCCGCAATGAAACACGCCACCTGCGCGGCGATGAACGAAGGATTAGCGAACAAAAGCGTATGGCTAAAGCAGATGGCCGGATGAACTATGCGGAAAGGGCGCATTTGCGCCACGAAGAAAACCGCACAAGCCGCGCCATTTACCGCGATAAACATAATGACCGTGTTAGGTAATAGTTTTTAAATACAAGTTGAGTTTTCATTTAGCGTCCCGGTTTTTCCGGGGCGCTTTTTTTATTACCGATAAAAGCAATATTATTTTACCTTTGCAATCCAAAATTACGGAGAGGTGTCTGAGTGGTCGAAAGAGCACGCCTGGAAAGTGTGTATACTTCAAAAGGGTATCGAGGGTTCGAATCCCTCCCTCTCCGCTGAAAGCGAAAAAGTGATCTTTTTAGAACACCTTTTCGCTTTTTTTTATATGATATTGTTAACTAACAAGTTAACAAACAAAAAACTAAAAAATATCCGGGAACCTAATGAGATTCGAACGCTTATAATTATTTGACTATCAACCAATAAAAATCTCACTATCCGCTTATAGCTCGGGTAGCACCGCCAGTAGCGCCATCACCTTTTGAATAAGAGATTTATCGGCAGCCGAATATTGTTTTGAGATTGCCATAGCCAGCCATTCCTCCCTTTCTTTGCGGCTGTCTGCCAGCCACTCATTGCCTTTTGGTGTAATCACTGCGTAGGATTTCCTTTTATCCGACGATACGGATTGGCGGGAGATATAGCCCAGCTCCGTGAGCCTGCTAAGTACCTGCGATACATATTGCGATGATAAGTTAAGCTGTGTGCAAAGCTCCGACGGTAATAATTGCTTGTCGTTGGTAAGCAATTGGATGACATTGAGCTCTGCAACCGATAGCTGTTCGGGGTTGCTAATCTGCTTCCTGAGCCTCCGGTTCATCCGGGTAACCAGGTCACGGATACTGTGCGCCACTTCTTTATCTTGTTCAGTAACCATTGTTTTATTTAATGAGATATAAAGGTAAGAAATAATTACCAAAGTTACTTTGATAATTCAAAATATCAAAGTAACTTTGTAAAGTAATTTTGATAATATGAAAAACAAAAAAGATACGGGATCGGCCAGGTTTCTGGCACCACTGGTATTGGGCATTATGCTTAACCCGCTGAACTCGACCATGCTGGCCACTGCGGTACTTGCCATCGTAGTGGCCTTTAAACAGGAGCAGGGCGCAGGAGCGCTGCTCATCATCCCGCTTTACTTTACTTCGGCCATCGGCCAGCCTTTAATGGGCCGCCTTTGCGATGTATTTAATCCCGGTAAGATAAACCTGTTTGGTTTCGTGCTGATCCTGTTATCCGGTATTGTGGGGGTATGTGCGCAAAGCTTTGGCTGGCTGATTGTGTCGCGCATTCTATTAGGCGTGGGCAGTTCGGCAGCTTATCCGTCCGCCATGACACTGGTGAGGCAACGTTATAAAGCATTGAACATGGAAGTACCAGGCCTCACTTTAAGTATTGTCGCTATCGCCGGCCAGGTTTCGCTGGCATTCGGGCCGTTCCTCGGGGGTATCCTGCTGGAAAGCTTTGGCTGGAAGGGCATCTTTTTTATCAATATACCGCTGGTGCTAATCGCCCTGTTGCTGTCGGTCAAAAATAAAAATGAAGTTAAGGTGGTAAAAGCTCAACAAAACAAAACCGCCCTGCAAATCTTTAAAGACCTGGATCCTTTAGGCCTGCTGATCTTTTGCGCCTTCCTGTTCGCTTTTTTAATGGCACTCCTTTATCCAACCTATTTGTACCTAAAAATCCCGGCTGCTGTTATCCTTTTGATCTTATTAGTGGTTGTTGAACTCCGGCATCCTAAACCCTTTATCGATATCAAAATACTGGGCCTGAATTTGCTTTTAAATACAACCTTTCTGCGGCAGATCGGCATCAGCTTTATCATTTACCTGGTGCTCTACGGCCTGCCGCAATGGATGGAGCAGTCCAAGCATATCAACCCTTCAAACGCCGGGCTGATTATGTTACCCTTCTCGCTAAC
>JABDCF010000124.1 GCA_013288235.1 Bacteroidota bacterium
TGCACCATTGGTGGACGTGCCTACCCCGCGCTGTATCTGTATGTTATCAACCGATGAAGCAAAATCGGGCACATCAACAAAAAAGGTGGCCTGTTCTTCTGAATCGTTGTACGGGATGCCGTTAATGGTAACATTTATCCTTGTCCCATCCGACCCACGGATATGGATATAGGTATAGCCCACACCCGCTCCGGCATCAGACTGCGTAACCAGCGATGGCGTTTGATCGAGCAGGAAAGGCAAATCCTGCCCCAGGTTGTTTTTGGCAATATCTTGTTTGCTTAAATTGGTAAAGGTAGTAGCCGAGTTTTTTGCCGCGCGTGTGCCGCTTACTGTTACCTCTTCGGTTAAAAATGTGCTGTTAACCAGCGCGAAATCATTTACAGCATTGGCGCTTAAAATAATGTCTTTTGTAATGGTTTGATAACCGATGTACGATACCTTTACGGTATAAGCCCCAGCCGCAAGGTTTTCTATCCGATATAGGCCTTTTACATCGGTAACCGTTTTAACCTGCGGGGTAATTAAACTGATGGTAGCGCCGGGCAGTGCTTCGCCGGATTGCAAATCGGTAATTTTCCCTGAAACAGAGAATTGGGCAGCAGCCATAAAAGGCAGCAGCAGGGCGATGATCGCCGCAAATAAATTTTTCACAAATTAATTAAATAAAATTAGTTAAACCATCTCCGCATCAGGGCGAATACGCAGTACACTTAACTTGTTACCTCTCCCTACGCCGGCATTACCCGGATCAGGTGTATGTTTAAGTCTTGAGTCGGTAGTCTTGAGTCGGTAGTCAATTTGCTGACTTTCGACTTAGAGCTAAGACTTTCGGCTTAAACAACGGGTTTGATCTCAGCCTGTCTTTCAGTTTGGTAAAATAACCTGCAGATTATTTTGCGACCAAAGCAAGGCACCCCTTGAGAATTATGAAGCAAAGGTAGTATTTGATTTGGGATTTCGGAATTTCGATTTCGGATTTGATGTTTTTACTTAGCTTTGATTAAAAATCATCATGGAATTTGCCGGCTTTTGGAAAATAGATGGCGCTAACGAAACTTTAAAAATAACGGAAGCTGCGGCAACTGATCAATATATTTTTGAATATTCAGATACAGACAAAATCAATGAGCGCGTACAAATTTTCCCTTCAACAAAAAAGCATGCATTGCTTGCCCGCTCAAAAGTATTTGGCCGGGCGGATATCTTTATAATTGATACGGATACGTTTTTGATAGAGGAGCTGAAGTTTACCCGAATAAATGAAATATAGCGATGGGTTTGAAACCCATCGCTATGAAAAAGGACCTCTTCCTTTGTCTGCCATAGCTTAAGCGGCGGCGGATTTCCCTTTCTCCTTTCACCTCAAAAACGTACTTTTGCAAACTTTATAAAACAGTACTATGCTACGGACACATACTTGCGGCGAATTAAATATCAGCCATTTAGGCGAAACGGTTACTTTATGCGGCTGGGTGCAAAAATCGCGCGACCTGGGCGGAACAACATTTATTGACATCCGCGACCGTTATGGTTTAACCCAATTGATATTTAATACCGATAGTGATGACGCACTGCGCGAGGCCAGTCGTACCCTGGGCCGTGAATTTGTGATAAAAGTTACCGGCAAAGTGGTTGAGCGTTTCAGCAAAAATGCAAAAATGGCTACCGGCGATATTGAGATCGCTGTTGCTGAAATTGAAGTACTAAACGCGGCCAAAATTCCTCCGTTCATGATAGAGGATGAAACAGATGGCGGCGAAGAACTGCGTGCCAAATACCGTTATTTGGATTTACGCCGTAACCCGATCCGTAATAACCTGATGCTGCGCCATAAAATGGCGCAGGAAGTACGTAAATATTTAGATGGCCGCGACTTTATAGAGGTAGAAACCCCGGTATTAATAAAATCAACTCCCGAAGGTGCACGTGATTTTGTGGTGCCAAGCCGCATGAACCCCGGCGAATTTTATGCCCTGCCGCAATCGCCGCAAACTTTTAAACAATTGCTGATGGTAAGCGGGTTCGACCGTTATTTCCAGATCGTAAAATGTTTCAGGGATGAAGATTTGCGTGCCGACCGTCAGCCTGAGTTTACCCAGATAGACTGCGAGATGGCTTTCATTACCCAGGAAGATATTTTAAACATATTCGAGGGCCTTACCCGTCATTTATTTAAAAGCGTGAAAGGCATCGACCTTGCTGCAGTACCCCGTATGCAATATGCGGATGCCATGCGTTTATATGGGTCTGATAAACCGGATATCCGCTTCGGAATGCAGTTTGTTGAACTGAATGATATTGTAAAAGGTAAAGGCTTCGGTATTTTTGATAATGCGGAACTTATAGTAGGCATCAACGCGAAAGGCTGCGCCGAATATACCCGCAAGCAGATTGATGAGCTTACCGAATGGTTAAAACGCCCGCAAATTGGTGTTACCGGTATGATCTATTGCCGCTACCAAAGTGATGGCACGTTAAAATCATCCGTAGATAAATTTTATGGCGAAGACGACCTTACCAACTGGGCAGCAGCTTTCGAGGCTGAACCCGGCGATATGATGTTTGTTTTAGCCGGACAGGCCGATAAAGTACGCAAACAATTAAATGAACTGCGCCTGGAAATGGGTAACCGTTTGGGCTTACGCGATAAAAATACTTTTGCGCCGTTGTGGGTTTTAGATTTTCCGTTACTGGAATGGGATGAAGAAACCGGCCGTTACCACGCCATGCACCACCCCTTTACTTCGCCAAAACCTGAAGATATTGCCATGCTTGATACTGCGCCCGGCGAAGTACGCGCAAATGCTTACGACCTTGTAATAAACGGAACAGAAATTGGCGGCGGATCTATCCGTATCCATGACCGCGCGTTGCAATCATTGATGTTTAAACATCTCGGTTTTTCGCCGGAAGAAGCGCAAAAACAATTCGGCTTTTTGATGGATGCTTTTGAATACGGCGCACCTCCGCACGGTGGTATCGCCTTTGGATTTGACAGGCTGGTATCTATTTTCGCAGGATTGGATTCTATCCGCGATGTGATTGCCTTCCCTAAAAATAATTCAGGCCGCGATGTGATGATCGATACGCCATCAACCATTGCAGAAGCGCAGATGAATGAGTTGAAGATAAGGACGGTGTTGTAAGTCCCGCCGCCATATGTCATTGGCAGGTACGAAGGTACCGTGATGGTCAGCGAAAGGAGAAGTATTTTCAAACTTTGCATAGGTTGTCATAAATAGCACGCTCATTTTTAAAGTTTTCTATTTATTCTTCGTCAAAAAGGTATATTTTTATTCAGTAATAAAAACAACACCTTACAACCCACAATGACGACCCGTAGATCATTCATTAAAAGCACCGGCCTGCTGGCTCTGTCCCTACCCCTGGTAAAAAATAGTCTTTTTGCGCAAACCCAAAGCAAGCAATTGCCCGCCATCGGCATACAGCTATATATGGTAAAAGAGGATATGGCAAAAGACCCTGCCGGTACCCTGGCACAGATAGGAAAAATGGGCTACACCCAGATTGAAAGCTATGGCGGCGATAAAGGCATATTTTGGGGGATGACCAATAAGGAATTTAATAAACTGGCCACGGATAATGGCCTTACCATTATATCAAGCCATTACGCCGGCGATGCAGCGGGTTTTGAAAAAACTGCCGAGCAGGCCGCCGAGATCGGGATGAAATACCTTATTTACCCCTGGAAAGGCCCGCAAAAAACAATAGATGCCTTTAAAAAGATAGCGGATGAATTTAATAACTACGGCGTAATTTGTCAGAAAAGCGGCGTAAGCTTTGCCTATCACCCGCACGATTATCCATACAAACCAGTTGATGGGAAGTTACCAATCGATGTTTTACTGGCCGATACCGACCCGGAATTTGTTGATTTCGAGATGGATTATTATTATACCGTAACCGAAGGGCAAGACCCGGAAGCCTACATTAAAAAGTACAAGCCCCGTTTTAAACTTTGCCACATGCGCGATGTGCTGAAACAGCGTTTGCCCGCCGGCAGTGAAGAAGAATCAGCCTGCGACCTTGGGCAGGGGATTATCAATTATCCGCACCTGCTGTCTACCGCATTAGATAATGGCATGCAATATTTTTTTGTAGAGCAATCGCGGTTTCATCATGAAACACCGCTACAAAGCGCTAAAGTTAATTTCGATTATTTAAAGAATATTAAACTTACGTGATGCCTCACCCTGCCCTCTCCAAAGGAGAGGGTTCTAAAAGCGCGAAGTCAAAGTCCTCTCCTTCGGAGAGGATTATTCGCTGGTTGTATGTTTTTAAAGGGGCTCATGAGGGCTTTGCCGTTTAGGTGAGGCCAAACGAATGACAAGAAATTTAACCCGTATCCCAATGAACGAAAAGCAGCTAAAAACAAGGATCAGGATTTGGCTGGTGCTGTTCATCATCGGCCTGGCATTAAGGGGCATCACGGCATTTCCCATTGAAACGGAACTTGCTTTTTTATCCCGGCATTCGGGTGCACTTCCCGCTGCAATGGCAAACTGGATAAAGACGGTTTACCTTGCAGTAAAAAACACCAATACAAATTATCCTTATCTAAGTTACGGCACCGATTGGCTTGCCTTTGGTCACCTGGTAATAGCTACTGTTTTTATCGGCCCGCTGAAAGACCCTGTAAAAAATATATGGGTGTTGCAGTTTGGCATGATCGCCTGCATTATGGTTTTCCCGCTGGCATTTATCGCCGGGCCTATCCGTGGCATCCCCTTTTTCTGGCGGCTGATTGATTGCTGTTTCGGCGTATTTGGGATTATCCCGCTTTATATTTGTTACAGAAGCATAAGAAAATTGGAGAAATTGCAAAAATAACCGTAGGGGGGGGGCCCTTGTGGCCACCCTTCTGCAATTTGGGTTCTTCCCGTTTTTGATTGTCGTGTGTTTTGATTGCCCTTTTTTTATCCGCCTGTCTGATGTTAACCTTATGCGGGGTCAGGGCGGCCACAACGGCAATGTAATTAAGTTAAGAGAATTAATATCGAACACCCAACACCGAATTTCGAATAATGAAGTGAGAAACTTCGAAATTCGATATTCAAAATTCATTATTCGATATTAAATCACGTCACTTTTCCTTAACTTAATGACATTGCCACAAGGGCCACCCCTACGGGAATAAAAAAATCAAATCATTTTATGGAAAACCATCTAATCCAGCATCCTTTAACCATAATTATAACGATTTAAAGAAATGCACGTTATTAAATAACATTAACCTTGAACCATGATGTCTTCAGCTACCTTAAAAATATTCAAATCGCTGCTTGCTTTCTGCCTGTTGTTTTGCTTCAGCAAAAGCATTGCTCAGGTAAAATACGACGAGATCACTTTCCGTATTGATTCATTAGCCAACATCGGCCTGCCAAAATCAGCGCTTAAGGAAGTTGACAAACTGGACGAACTCGCCCGCAAAAACAACAATGCCCCGCAGCAAATACGGGCGGTAATTTACAGGATGACCTTTCAATCGTACATGGAAGAGGATGCACTGGCGGCCATCATCAGCCGGCTTAAAATAGATATTGACCGTGCAGAATACCCTGTTAAACCGGTGCTGCAATCGTTGTTAGGCCAAATGTACTGGAACTATTACCAGCAAAACCGTTACCAGTTTTACCGGCGCAGCAAACTTGAAAAACCCGATCCCGATTTCACCAAATGGGATTTGCAAACCATCATCTTCGAAACCAGTCATTTGTACCAGCTTTCGCTGCATGACGCCGCAAAAGAGCAAAGCACCCCGGTTGGTGTGCTCGATGGCGTTTTGGATGGCGACAGCACAACCCGCTACCTTCGCCCCACTTTGTACGACCTGCTGGTGCAACGCGCCTTTGATTTTTTTCTTACTGACGAAGCAGGCCTGAACAAACCCAAGTTGCCTTTCTCCTTAAACGACCCGGCATTTTTTAGCGACAGCCGCACATTTGCCGAACTAACCATCAAAACAAATGATACTGCTTCAACAGAATATAAAGGCATTAAATATTTACAGCAGGCCACACTATTTCACCTGCAAAAGCCTGGCGAAGAAGCGTTGGCCGATATTGATATGCAGCGGTTAAGGTTTTTATATGGACGATCAAACGTTGAGCATAAAGACTCGCTTTACCTTGCTGCGCTAAAGCAAATATCGCAGCAATTTTCTGCAACGCCCATCAGCGCCGAAGCGTTGGTATTGCAGGGGCAGTATTACCAGGGGATTGATAGTTTAGCTATAGCGCATGATCTTTTTATGAAGGCGGTTGCTACATATCCAAATAGTTTGGGCGGCAAAAATGCGGCTGTTTTGATAAAGCAGGTGGAAGAAAAGGATTTATCTGCGACGGTCGAGGACGTAAATGTCCCAGGGAAGCCATTGTTGGGGTTGTTGAGTTATAGCAACGTTAATGAGGCAAAAATTTCAATTTATCATTTAACTGTTGCAGAACTAAAACAATTAACCGCTAAAGATGAATGGTATGAAGGGATTAAAGTTTCGGCAACGGACAAAGTTTTAAAACTACTAAAACAACTGAAACCAGTCCAAGACCAACAATTGTTATTACCAGGTCCTAAAGATTACAGGAAACACAGCGCGGAGTTTAAGATCAATCCGCTGCCGATAGGGAATTATGTTATTTTGGTAAAAGATGCACAATCGAATAATAGAAAGTTACTCCAACTCACAAATTTTATCGTAACAAATCTGTCTTATTCGGCAAGGATTATCCCCAACGGGCAAACAGAGTTGAGGATATTGGACAGGGAGACAGGGGCCCGCTTACAGGGGGTTGGTATTTCTATTTACAAATGGAATTATGTCAGTGATAAAAAAGTACCTAAAGAAGTTTTGTTTTCGGGGCTGTCTGATGCCGATGGAAAATGCATTTATACTACAAAGAAAGACGACTATACAATAGAATTGACCAGTAAGGATGATCGTTATATCGATGCCGGAAAATCTTTTTCGGGTGTGACACAAACAAATAATAACGACAGTCCGCAAATAAGCACTGTTTTATTTACTGACAGACAGATTTATCGGCCGGGACAAACCATATACTTTAAAGGGCTGCATATCAGCAGTAAAAATGGTAAAAGTCAAATAATTGCGGCGGCGAATATTAATGTGAGTTTTAAGGATATAAATTATAAAACTTTAGGCACCCTTAACTTACAAACAAATGAGTACGGATCGGTTCAAGGGTCATTTATTATTCCACAAACTATCGCTAACGGACAGGTTTCGTTAGTTACCGATGATGGCAGAATAAACGTGTATGTTGAAGAATATAAACGGCCAACTTTCCAGGTAACATTTAACCCAATAACGGAAACCTGGCGCTTAAGAGATTCAATAACGATAAAAGGAAGGGTGACAGCCTTTTCAGGTTATGGCCTGTCAAATGCTAAAGTAGCTGTTCACGTTACCGCACTTGGAATGCCCCGTTTTAACGATGATTTGCGGCAGAGAAAGATAGGTTCGTATTGGACACAAATGGAAGAAATTAAGACGGATACTGTTCATTCCGATGATTCTGGATCGTTTGCTATTAAATTTAAATCGAACGCGGATAGCAAAAGTTTGAACGGTGGTTCCCTTAATTATTTTGTTACTGCCGATATAACGGATGCCAGCGGAGAAACACAGGTTGCAAATACGAGTTTAAAAGTTAGTGATAACCCGCTTGAAATTAGAGTTGAAATACCCCAAAAACTGCTTTCTACTGCTGACGCGACAATACCGGTTAAACTTTCGGATATAAACGGGCATCAGCAAAAGGGCACTGTTGATATAAAAATATATTCATTAAAAGGCCCTGAACAGGCATTTAAAAATCGCTTATGGAATAGCCCCGACCAGTATATTTTAAACAAAGAAGAGTTTAAAAAATCTTTTCCGGGTTATCCATGGAAAAATGAGGATGAATATAATACATGGGGCGAATCAGAAAAGGTCAATGAATTAAGCATAAGTACAAATGATACCGCAATAAGCGTACTCGATTTGGAAATGCTAAAAAAGCAACCGGCCGGTGTTTATAAAGTAGTTATAAATGCACGTGATGCCAAGAGCGATACAAGCTCATTAACACAGTTTGTTAACGTGATAAAAGAACCCTCGAAGCCCCAAAAAATGGATGATTGGGTAATACCATTAATCACGAAAGTAAAACCCAAGGGGAGTGGCGAATTTTTATTAGGCATAAACAAGCCTACAAGTGTATTAATGGAGACATACGATGGTGCTAAATTGCTGTCGTCGCAGTGGCTTGCAATAAGCGGGGTTTACCAGCGAAAAATAATCGTACCGGTACCGATAACTGCAAAAAATGATTTTAGTGTACAGTTTTTGATGGTTAACGATGATCGTTTATATCATTATTATCAAAGTATTAAGGTAGAGGATACTGCCAAAGCATTAAACATTCGTTTTCTCACTTTTCGTGACAAGCTTCAACCGGGCGAAAAAGAGCAATGGAAATTACAAATAAGCGCGGCTAACAATGAAAAACTATCTGCCGAAATGCTTGCTGACTTATATGATGCTTCACTCGATGACGTTCAAGCGGCGCAATATTGGAGAACCGATTTTAATTATACTCCTGATAACCCCAATTATTTTGAGTGGGGGGGCGATGATTTTCTTAAGGAGGATGAAACAGGTGCCTACAACGCTGCCGAAGCCAATTATTCATTGATTGAACTTAAATATGAACAGCTTTATTTGTTTGGGTATGATTATTTCGGTGGCTATAATAGTGGTAATCAAAACTATAGAGATCGACTGGCTGAGAATATACAGTCTGCAAAAAGCGATAAAATGATCGCTGATAAATATTCAAAAAATGCCAAATTAGTTAAAGTAGGTTATGATATTACCGGAAGAGTTATCTCTGATCAGGGTGATTATGGGCTTTCGGGAGTAAAGATTAGCATTAAAAATACACAAATATTCACCCTTTCAAATTCAACTGGATACTTTAAAATTAAAACGCCCGCGAACGCAGTATTGATTTTCAATGATCGGGGCTATCGGCCAAAACAAATAAAAACCAAATTGGAAAGACATTTGATTGTCGTACTGGTTGACAAACGTTATACAAGTGTGACGATTGATGAACCTGTTGGAAGTGGAGATACTAAAGTAACAGAAGAAGAGCCTAATGCTGTGTACTCCGCTGCTGTAAGGTTTCCCCCTCCCGTTGTTAAACCGGATATGGAGGTAGCAGGATATAATGTAAATGGTTACACTACTCAAAAATTACTTCAAGGCCAGGCATCCGGGGTAACAGTCATTAATTCCGGTGCACCGGGCGCCTCAAGTACTGTTTTTATAAGAGGAATTAGTAATTTCGGTAACAACGCCACCTCCATCATCCCCCGCACCAACTTTGCTGAAACCGCGTTCTTTTATCCCCAACTCCACACCAACGAAAAAGGGGAAATACTGATAGATTTCACCATTCCCGAGGCGCTCACCCGCTGGAAATTCAGGGGTTTTGCGCATACAAAGGATTTGGAGACAGGGTATATCGAAAATACCGTCGTCACCCAAAAACAATTGAGCATAAGCGCTAATACGCCGCGCTTTTTACGCGAGGGGGATACTATTACCATTTCGGCAAGGCTTGCCAATTTGACTGCCGGTAAATTGAACGGTAAGGTGCAAATGCAATTGTTTAATGCCTTAAATATGCAGCCGGTGGCCCTGTTTATTGATAAAGCTGATGCAGAACAGGCTTTTGAAATTGGCGGCGGTACTACAAAAGCGGTTTCATTCCGTTTGGTGATACCTGCGGGGCTGGATGCTTTGGATTATAAACTCACCGCCGATGCCGGAGAGTTTACCGATGGCGAAGAAAATACTTTACCGGTGCTGCCCAACCGTACACTTGTAACCGAATCGATGCCGATGATGGTACGGTCGGGGCAAACCCGGAATTTTATATTTGATAAACTGGTAAACCAAAGCAGCACAACCCTAAAAAATAAAACCTTGACCTTAGAATACACCCAAAACCCGGCATGGTACGCGGTACAGGCCTTGCCTTATATGATGGAGTTTCCGTACGAATGCTCTGAGCAGGTATTCAGCCGTTATTATGCCAATAGTTTGGCTACAAGTATCGTCACCAAAATGCCCGCTATAAAACAGGTGTTCGATCAATGGAAAAACAGTAACAGCACCGAATTGTTATCAAACCTTGAAAAAAACCAGGAGTTGAAATCAACCCTGTTGGAAGAAACGCCATGGCTGAAAGATGCGGTGAGCGAATCGGAACAAAAAAAACGTATTGCCTTATTGTTCGATCTTAACAAAATGAGTGACGAGCTAAAGCTAAACCTTGATAAGCTGCAAAAACGGCAACTGCCCGATGGCGGTTTCACATGGTTCGGCGGAGATCGGTCGGACAGGTACATTACCCAGCATATTGCCGAAGGCATGGGCGAGCTCTACCATTTGGGCATTATGGATAACCAGCCCGGTTTGCAACCTCTTGCCGATAACGCCATCAGGTACCTGGATGATCAACTGGCATCCGACGAAAAACAGCGCAAAAAAAACAAAGATGGCCTGTGGTTTTACGGCGATTTGGAGATACACGCCTGGTTTACCCGCAGCTATTTCTTAAATAAATCGTTAAACCATGATCTGAAAACAGCCCTCGCAAATTATTTAAAATGGGCGGATGATAACTGGAAATACCGCAATGCTTATGAGCAGGGGATGATCGCGTTAACCATGCAGCGTTACAAAAAACCTGCCGTAACCGCACAAATAGAGCGGTCGTTATTGGAAACTGCACAGCAATCGGATGATATGGGCATGTATTGGGCGAAAAACAGGCAGGGTTATTTTTGGTATGAATCGCCGGTAGAAACACAAAGTCTATTGATCGAACTGTTTACTGAAGCGGGCGACAATGTCAAAGCTGTTGATGAAATGAAAATATGGCTGCTGCGCAATAAACAAACCAGCGACTGGAAAACAACCAAAGCAACCGCCGCCGCCTGTTATGCCCTTTTATTAAAAGGCAACGACCTGCTGGCCGATACAGGCAGATCAACTATCAAACTGGATGGCAAACCTTTGGATGAATTAAAGCCGGATGTAAAAGCCGATGCCGGCACCGGCTACATAAAAACAAGCTGGGCCGATGAGCAAATAAAACCTGGCCTGGGAAAAGTCGCGATCACAAATACCGGTAAAAACATAAGCTGGGGCGCATTGCACTGGCAATATTTAGAGAATTTGGACAAGATCACCTCATCTGAAACCAATATACACCTGGAAAGGAAATATTTCATCCAAAAACAAACAGATGCCGGCCCGGTTTTGACCGCCGTTGACGCCACGCATCAGCCAAAAACAGGCGACCTGCTAAAAGTAGTGGTTTACCTTAAAGCCGACCGCGATTTTGAATATGTACAGCTAAAAGATATGCGCCCCGCAGGCACCGAACCGGTTGACGCCATATCTACCTATAAATACCAGGATGGCTTATACTATTACCAGGTAACCAAAGATGTGGCCACCAATTTTTTTATCAGCCAGTTAAACAAAGGCAATTATGTGTTTGAGTACCAGCTGAGGGTAGCACAGCCGGGCAATTTTTCAACGGGGATTACCAGCATACAATGCATGTACGCGCCTGAGTTTAATGCACATTCGCAGGGGGGCAGAATGGTGATAAGGCCGTAGTGTTTGAAGCCATGATTGCGCAGTTAAAATATTTTTAACCCTCTTTAACGCTTGCGTTAGAGAGGGTGGTCGAGCGAAGCAAAGACCGGGTGAGTAAACTATGCGAGCGGCGTTGACGTAATTGCATTACGTGAATACCTGGTGCAGAGTTTACTCACCCCAGCATCACTTCGTTTGCTGACCCTCTCTATGGCAGGCCATAAAGAGGGTGAAGGCGAATAGGAAAAAAATATTTTACCTGCTGGCATTAGATCGGCCTATCTTTTTAACACAATAACGCAACTTTTTTAACGCGTGTTATTACTGATTTTACTGCGTAAAACTACGC
>JABDCF010000125.1 GCA_013288235.1 Bacteroidota bacterium
ATCATTATATTTTTGCAACGGGAAGTACAGCAGTAAGAACGAGGCTTTATCAAATGAGCATTGCTGGATTATGGGACGAAATTAGAATGGATTTTGAGGTGTTTGGTTTTAAAAATGGAACCTGGTACCCATTTGAGAAGAACGTTAACTATGAAGCTTTTTTGGTTAAAAGAAAATAAATAAGTATTTTTGATATAGATAATTAAATGAGTTTATTATGTCTGAAGTTAAGAAAACGGGGATAGAAAAAGGTTATGGTAATGCAATTGTCAGCGATAAAGTTAAAGACCGCTCAAATGACCCTTTCTTTGTAAAAAAAGCAGAAGAAGCCAAAGAGTTTATGCGTAAACACCCCTTACCAGATCATTTGAAAAAATAAAACAACAGTTTAAATAATTGAAAGGCCGGAATTAGTTTCGGCCTTTTTTGTGGGTGTTGGCTTTATCAGCAGGACCTTTGTTCACGGCCTATATAGCCTTTATATCCAATGCCGTTTGTAAACGTATGCGGATATAGTTAGCATCAATACTGCCGTATCCTCCTTGCAGATGGGCATATAACCCTTCTTCAAAATCGCTGCGGTTTATAATTGGGGTAAACTCTTCTTTGAGGTAAGCCTTTAGATGCTCGGGAGCATTTTGAATTTGTTCTTCAAAATCATCTACGTTTTCCAGTAGATATACCAGGTCTTCAAAGTCTTTACTTGTGCGGTAATCATTATTTCCACGGCCTTTAAAAGCTTCCCATTTAGAAGCAACAAAATAAGGCAATGAGAATATACGGATGGTGGTTTGCCCATCCAGTACAAAAAGTATAGCACGCTCAAACCCTTCGGGATACCAACGGTTGCTAAAGCCAATAACCGTGGGGTCGGTGGGCATAATATCAACAATAATGCCTTGTATAATATACCTGCATATAACACCAGACACTATATCATTTTTAAATCCAAGACTACGCAACCGTTAATCCAATCCCGAATAACCTTTGTAAGAAGCCAGTTCGACAACTACATCTACATCATCCGTTGGCCTGATCTCTGACGCCAGAAAAGGATTGGTTGCATAAAGCGATACAACGGCGCCGCCAACAAAAACATAGTCCTGTTTTAAATCGCGAAGCGCCTGGGAAACCGCTTTTATCCGGGTTATATTTTCATGCATAGGCCATTTCAAAATACTGCTTTAATAACTCCAGCGCTTTTTCAACTTCCCGCACTTTGCCAACGCGGATGCTATCCACTAAAGCCAGCATATTATATAGTTTTTCGTCGCACAGGGCCGCTTGCACCTGGTTAGGGTATAATGGCACAATAGCCTGGCCTTTAGCGTCACCGTTAGGGTTTGGCCAAACATAAATATCGTCAGCTAAAATATAACCTTTTAATACTGGCGCGCTATGGGAGGTAGGTGTGCCGCGTACCAATGCGCCCGGCGCCGCCGGAAAAACAAAACTTAACCCGTTTTCAATAAATTTAAATAAGGCGCCTTTAAATACTTTCTTTTTATCCGGGCTGATCAAACGCGCTATCATAGATCGGTTTAATGATTCGCTGATCTCCGATGCGCTAATAAACAGGCTGGCCGATAAATCCTTATTCATCCAGTTGTCTTCTAACGAAATAATTTTTAACAGCACAACCACATCATGGGGCCGCATACCGTTATGTGCTTTCATATTACAAAGATAGTAGTTAATTATTGATTTGCAAATCGCGAATTGGAATGTGGCAAAAGGTATTTTAATATCTTGGCCTTTTTTGTTGATACTGGATTTACCACTTATGCCAATATTTGCAGCTTTGGGGGATATAAAGCTATAAACGAAGAAAGTAAGTTGTCCGAAAAAATCGGACAACTCAATATGCAGGCTCACGTTGTTGCGGACGTTTTTAATGGATAGGCCGGAGAGAATAAGGAGCTTCGGTAGAAAAATGAGTTAAGGGATAAAACAAAGAAACTGTGACGAATTGTCACGGTTTGAAAATGCAGGCTTCCCGCCAGATTGCAAAATAAAGTTAGTTGATAGAGGCGTTGCGTGATATGAAATAAATACGGGTACTTACCTTTAAAATAGCGATAGGCTTTTTTGCTTAAGCGGGACGCTTAAATTGTTGTGTGTCCAAGCGGCACGCTTGGACAGGCGGGTAAAGAAAAGGAATACAATAATATTATTGTAACCGATAACGTAAGGAGCTATGCTGATGAACCATTTTTTGTAAAAAACGAAGAGAAAGCCAAAGAGTTTTTGCGCAAGCATCCCATACCAGATCATTTAAAAAAATAAAAACAGCAGTTTTAATAATTGAAAGGCCGGAATTAGTTTCGGCCTTTTTTGTGGGCGCCAGGGTTTATCATACCTTTGCTAACATAATGATTCAAGGTTACAAACTTCAAAATAGCAGCGAATAGCTTGGATGAATACCGGCTACAAGCTCTAACTGTAGGCAGTGAGGTTAAAAGTATTTCAATTTGATAGAAAAATTTAATGTAATTTTATTTTTCAATACTTAAATCTTATTTATGAGTTTCCATGACCCCATACGCCAGTCCAAATATCTAAGACAAACTTTATCCCAAGATAAGAAGCCAGTTGGATTTTTTATTTCCGCAGGATGCCCACTGGCCGTCAGTATGCCAAAGGATAAATGGCCGTTGATACCTGATGTGGCGGGTTTAACAAAGTATGTTTCTGAGAAACTGACTGAAGATAAAGTGATTTTGAAGGGTCAGGTAAGAAGCATAAGCGAATGCTATGGCTTATTAATTGGAGAAATAAAAAAAGCAGGTAAGGGGACACCTAATATAGAAGATATATTAAGTTTTGTTCGAGGTATGAAACAAATTTCTGCGGGGGCATCTGATGTGCGAGGATTTAGCGACTCAGAGCTATCCTTATTGGAAACGGGTATTTGTAGAAAAATAGCTGAGAAATTAAAAGTTACTTTGCCGGATAATAAGACACCTTATCACAAGCTCGCAAAATGGATACATAATATTGAAAGGGACACGCCAATAGAAATTTTTACTACGAATTATGATTTATTGGTTGAGGAAGCTTTTGAGAAAATTGGTGTACCCTATTTCGATGGATTTGTAGGATCAAAACAACCTTTTTTTGATTTAAGGGCAGTTGAAGACAATTTGATACCTAAGCATTGGTCAAGGTTATGGAAAATACACGGCTCTATTAATTGGTATCTTAAAAACAAATCAGATGTATATCGCTCAACAAGTTTAGAAGAAATAGACCCTTGTATTATTCAACCATCTCATCTGAAATATGATCAAAGCAGGAAAATGCCTTACTTGGCGTTGATTGACCGTTTAAACAAGTTTTTACGACAAACCTCCGCAGTGCTTATATTATCTGGTTATTCATTTAATGATGAGCACCTGAACGATACTATACTCAATGCCTTAAAGGCAAATCCAACGGCAATGGTTATTGGCCTATTATTTGGCCAATTAACTGAAAAAGAAAAAAAGGAGGAGGGTGGCGTTAAAACAGAAAAAACCATCGTCAAATATGAGCAAGCATTAAAACTTGCGGAAGATAGATCCAATCTCAGTATTTGGGCATTTGACGAGGCAGTTATCGGCGGGTTACGGGCTGATTGGAAACCTACAAAAGCGGAATATGAAGACGAAGAGAATATTGCGCACGCCGTAAAAAGAATTGAGGAGAAAATTAATGATTCAGAAGGAAAGGAAACAGAAAATAGCATTATTAGATATGAATTTCGGTTGGGCGATTTTTCTTTACTGGGCGATTTCTTACAAGAGTTAATCGGAAAAGAGCAATTTAAAATAGAGGAAAATGGAAACTAAATCAACTTTTTTGGGTACAATACAAGACGTAGTAGGCACAACAGTTAGCGTTTCCTTAGGCAGTACTGCACCATCAGGTCTCGCATACGTTGATGGAGAGGGCTACAGAATCGGTCAAATTGGAAGTTTTGTCAAAATACCTATTGGTTATGTTGATTTATTCGGAATAGTTACACAAGTCGGAGCGAGTGCTGTTCCTGAAAATCAAATTGCCTCGCAGCCATATGGGTATAGATGGATTAAAATACAATTAATTGGTGAAGGGCAAAGAAACGGCTCATTTCAAAGGGGGATTTCTCAATACCCAACGATAAGCGATGAAGTTCATTTAGTTTCAGAAGCAGACTTGAAAAATATATATGGTCAGCCTGATAAACCCTATTTTGTAAAAATTGGTCATATTGCTGGTGCTGAATCTATCCCCGCATTGATTGATATTAATAAATTGATTACCAGGCATTCTGCCGTTGTTGGTACTACCGGTTCTGGAAAATCAACAACGGTGGCAAGCATTTTAAATGCAATTTCTGACCCCAAGCGATATCCTTCATCACGAACAATCGTTTTTGATTTACATGGTGAGTATGCTCAAGCGTTAAAAGACAGAGCAAATATATTTAAAGTAAATGCCGATAAAACGGAAGGAAGCATTGAAAAGGATTTATTTATACCTTTTTGGGCTCTAAACTTTGAAGAATTATGCAAAATAAGTTTCGGGATTTTTAGCGATGAAAAAGCTGAAAATATCATGCTGGAGCGTATTTCGCTGGCTAAATTGGAGAGCCTAAAAACGTATCCCAAAAAAGGTGTCGATACTGATAACTTAAATGTAGATTCTCCAATACCTTTCAGTTTAAAAGAGTTATGGTATAACCTATATATAGAGTGCTTTGCTACTTACTATTCTAAAAATCGAGGGGGCGTACCGTTAGATAACCTTGCCTATGAAACCGATAGTTCGGGAACACTTTTAAAGGGAAAGCCAGAAATTGCTATCCCTCCGGTTTTTAAGAAACCTAAAAATGATAAAGATGACGATGAGAAAATTAACTATTTGCCCGGAACACTAAACCTTGGCCAACAGATTTTGTCTCTCGGTGCAAAATTGAGATTGCCAAGATTCGACTTTTTATTTAAGCCGGGTGAATGGACACCTGACCAAGACGGTAAAACAATAAAGGATTTAGATAGTCTTTTTAAAGATTGGATAGGAAGTGATAAGCCAATTACAATTTTGGATTTATCAGGAGTACCCATAACTATTTTAAATACCATAATTGGAGCCTTGCTTAGAATTATATATGACGGGTTGTTTTGGGCAAGAAATTTATCTCAAGGAGGAAGAAATAGGCCTTTGTTATTATTGATGGAGGAAGCTCATAATTATCTTAATAGTGAGGGAAGTGCTTTAAGTATAGTACAGAAAATTGTTAAAGAGGGTAGAAAATATGGTATAGGCGCGATGATTGTAAGTCAACGTCCATCAGAGGTTAATTCCACCATTCTTTCTCAATGCGGAACTTTTTTTGCTTTAAGATTAGCAAATGCGACTGATCGGGGACATATTACCAGCGCCGTAACAGATAATCTCGAAGGTTTGACAAGTATGTTACCCATTTTAAGGACGGGTGAAGCGATTATTCTTGGCGAAGCTGTTAAACTACCAATGCGGACATTAATCGACGCCCCCCCAAAAGATAAAAGACCAGATAGTCAAGACCCGATTATTTATGATGAGTTTGATGAGAATTTTTCCAATCAGCCAGGTGGGTGGGGCATTAAGATGGAAGAAAACCCTAATTTTGAAGAGTTTCTAGAAGCTTGGAGAGCCCAAAGCCCATTTATTGATAGAATAGTAAAGTAAATTATTATGCAAAGACAATCAGTTAATTCCTCAAATATTGCATCAATTGGATATCATGCAGGTACACAAACATTAGAAATTGAATTTTTAAATGGTGGTGTATATCAGTATTTTGATGTTCCGCAACATGTTTATGATGGTATAATGAGTGCAGATTCTCATGGTCAATATCTCGCTCAAAATATTAAGGGCTATTATAGATACTCAAAGGTTTAATAATAAAAGGTAAGGATGATTAGTTTGAATCAACAGTTGAAGCGGGTTGAAATCAAAGATTTTGAAATTCAAAATCAAATTGTATTCAATTATTTCAATAATCTCTCCGCACTTGAAAGAGAGGAGAAGTTCTTTAGAGCCTTGTATATTGGAGTATTGGCACTTATGGAAGACCGAATCTCTTCATTTTTGGCAAAAACAACCAATGAACTGGGAACGGAACTCGAAAGTCTCAAGGTTATTTTTGACATGAAAAAGGAACTCTTTTACAAGTCTGCTGTAAAGGGTTCTGTTGCCGAAGAGGAGATTACTGATTTTTTAAATATCTATTTTAGTGAAAAAAAGATTAGAGACAAAGCAATATTGATTCGTAATCTTCCGGGCATTTTACCTAAAAATAAAACAGGCGATATAATTTGCGAGTTGGAAGGTAAATCTGATCTGATTATTGCTATAGAATGTAAATTCGATAAAAGTGTAAAAGTCGGAGATATTGAATCCAAGGACATTTTTATAAGAAATAATGATACGGCGTGGAGTCAATTAATTGAAACCCAGGCTAACAGGAATGCTAAAGTTAGTATTATAGTGTTCGATATTTCATTTGTAGATGCTTCTATATTAAAAATATTCGAAAATGTTGGTTATATTTCAGGCATAGGCATGGTTGCAATAGTTGATTCCCAAAAGGGCGATTATAAAAATCTAATCATCGCTTATATGCTAGCAAGGGACATTGCATTGAACGCAATGTCTGTTGAATTGGACAAAGACCTTTTATTCATGCTCGTTAACAGGTTGATAAAAGGATTAGGTGAAATTTTGAATATAAAAAACTTGGTTGAAAGTAACATTGAAAATAATAGGTCTATTTTAAAACAGTTAGAAAAAAGTATGCTTCTAATGGAATTTAATCAGCATTACCTTAAAAAATTCCTTAATGAAGGCACGTTAAGTAAAATAGATTTATTAGCCTATTATAACGGAGACGATGTAAAGGATAGATATCGTTTTATAGAAAAGGAAATCAACCAGATTGGTAATTCTGAGCTTTAACTTAATTAGTTTAATTTTGTATCATCATATAATCCCCAACTATACCAGCAATAAAATCGAACTATACCCTAATCACCTCCAAAAGCTGATTGAGACTTTTTAAACATATGCTCAGAGGCAGCGTACAGTTTGGAAAATGCCTGTTGCTGGTCTGCAATGCTTCCTTTTACCAATTGCATGTGTTCTTTATTTGCTTTCAACTTGCTTAGTAAGTGGATTACATCTAATTTCTTTTCCCTGGTTAAATTAATGTCCGCGGTCAACATCATTTCGAGCATTTTAGCGAGTGAGTCCAGAATGGATTCTTTCGAGTCAATGATTTTTTCCATCTCAGCAGTGCCTTTTAAATCAATGGCATAAGCCACAAGTTTAGATATACGGAGAATATCCGCTTCTTGCAGTTTGTTTTCCTGTTCAAGTTCCATTACCTTCAGTCTGTATAATGTCCTTTTAATGAAAAGATGTATAGAATATCGTCCCTGACCTCGTAAACGTAGCGGTGTGTGTCGTTTATACGTCTTGACCATTTGCCGGCATATTGATATTTTAAGGGTTCAGGTTTACCAATGCCGGTAAAGGGCGTTTCAAGAATAGAAGCTGTAAGTTCAGTAATGCGTTTAACTATTTTTTTATTCCCTGATTTTTTCCAGTCTGCAAATCGTTAAATGCCCGTTGGGTAAACTCTATTTCCATAGGTCATCCAGCGTTACTTTCACTGTGTTGCCAGATTTAATATCTTCTTCGCCTTCGGCCATTTTAGCAATAAATTCAGCGCCATAGGCTGTTTGGGCCTCATTAAAATCGACTTTAAGCGCCTTCAGAACAGCTTTAACAGCTGTTAATTTATCATGGTTATCCGGATGTACGATTAAGTAAGTCATATACAAATATAAAAGTTTTTTACCCAAACAATGAAAAATGCAGGGGCTGTAAAAGCCAAAGCAGTTTTCAATGACTAATCCCCCCTCCTCACGCAAAAAACCCATGCAAAAACCACTGGTTCCCTTGTCCGCCAGCATAATGCCCTAACCTGAACAACCAGTACCGCTGGCCGTGTTCATCTTCCACGTTATAATAATCGCGGTGGTCGCCATCTTCCAGCCACCATTCGCGCTCGATGCGTTCGGGGCCGTCGGCTTTTTTTATGTGGTGTACCTTGCCTTTGTAGCGGAACAGCATGGGCGGGTAATCAGGCACCGGCGCGGATACTTCTATGGGTTCGGGCCGGGTTAAAAGCCGGGTAGGGCGGGGCTTGTCGTTCCGCCAGGTTGCAGCGGGTTTTTCCCGCAGCGAAAGTGCCGGCCTTATGGAGCGTTCGGGCCAATGGTGTTCATCGGGCAGGTAGCGGTGTATGGTTGCGGCGCCCATCTTGCCCCCAATCTTGTCGAGCAGTTCGGCCACGCCCAGGTCGTCCAGACCGGGTTTACCTGCCCACAAAGCTTCCTGTATATGGGGCACATCTTCTACCTTGGGCGCTTCCAGCACAAAAAGCTCGATGCCCAGGGCAGGTTCAATGGCTGCTATTTTAAGCTCGAACAGTTTAAAAAGGTGGTGGATGCTATGCGATGCGCGGTTGGTGCCAATAGCTGCCTGCACTATTTTACCATCTATGCGGTATCCTTTTAGTATGGCCGTGCGGATGCCTTTGCCTTCTTCGCGCAGGCGGTTGCAAAGCATTTCCAGCAGCCGTTGTATGGCAATTTCTATGCCGGTAGCGGTACATATCGGCTCCAGGCAGGGCAAACGTTCCTGGTAAGGCTGCACCACCTGCAGCGGGGTAATTACCTCGTCCTCTTGCCCCAGCGCCTGTCCGAGCCTGAGCAGCAGGCTTTCGCCAAAACGGCGGCGTAAAACAGAACGCGGCATACGTATAAAACTGCTGACCTGGTACAGGCCAAGTTTTTGCAGGCGCTGTAAAACTGTTGGCTCCAACCGCAGGGCGGCAGGGGGCAGGGGCAGTAAGGCGGTGGCCTGCCCGACGCTTTCGATGATTGGTGTTACCTGCCCGAAACGTGAAATTGCCCAGGCCGTGCCCACAGTATCGGCCATGGCCGCACGTACATCATAGCCCTTACTGCGCAAGCGGGTAACGATCTCTTTTAAATAAGCCCGTTCGCTGCCCCAAAGGTGCGCACAGCCGCTCACATCAAGTATAAGGCCATCAGGCAGGTCGATAGCGATGATGGGCGAATAACGGATACACCATTCGCCAAGCGCTTTCAGCAATTTGGCAGCCTGCCCGGGGCGGTCGTCAATTACCTGCAAGCCGGGGATAATGGCCTTTGCATCTGCCGCGGCCATGCCGACCGTTACGCCCTGGTTTTCGGCTAATATATTGGCTGCGGTTATCACCAATCGGCCACGGTCTTTTGCAACAACAATAAAAGGCACATCGCTAAGCGCCGGCTGGCGGATAACCAGCCAGTCGGTTATTAAATGACGGAACCATATGGTTACAAAGCGTTTGTGCATTTTGTCAAGTCAAAAGTCTTTAGTCGAAAGTCTTAAGTCGGATTTGTCTTTTTTTCTTGAGACTTAAGACTTTCGACTTATAACTAACCATCAATTCATGAGTGAAAAAACGACATTACCCGGCCATTCTGCTTTGCTCCTCTAACACAGCCTCACCCACATTTTCACCAACCGGCATAAATCCGCCTGCTTTCCATTCCATTTTCCAAATACCCGGGTTGCCATTGCGCACCTTTAACAGTTCCACATTCCATCGCGGAAAACCGACACCCGGCATACCGGCTTCCAGTTCACTCGGCAGGGGTGTTATCTTCCAGCGGGCTGTACAAGCTGTGGCACTTAGCTTTCGCGGATCGCTGCGGAGGATGAAGCCGGTTACCCTGCTTTGCTCAACAGCTAATTGCAGCCGCCGCGATTGTGTAAAGCTGATCTCCTGCATCTCGCCGATAACAGCAGCAAGCCCTTCGCATTTAAGCGCTTCTTCCATCGCCCAAAGCACATCTTTTTCACGATGAAGGTCAATAAAAATAACACGGTCGGGCTCCACGCCAAAGGCCCTTAAAGCAGGCGGGAAAAGGCTGCGCGACATACTGATCCACAGGCAGGCGCCGCCATTAAGCATAAGCGTTTTAAGCAAGCCGGCAATAAACCCGCCCGAGGCCGCTGCATGTTCAGGCTCGGCACTTAAAAACTCATGTATGGCCCCGGTGGGGAAAACAGCATTCGGAAAAGCCGCCTCTACAGGCCCCAGCCCGATACCCCCGGTATCCCCGGCTTCCGGCGGGACAAATCCCTGCCAGGCAAGAATATTCTTTTGAAGCTGGTCGATGATATCCTTTTTTGTTCCGGTCATGGCTTTTCATTTCGGACTATAAAGTTATGCTAATTTTTTTAGTATTTTATATAAATAATTACAAAATATTTTTCATTTTTGTTTTATCTTTTTCAATTGAACAGATCTTTTTATGAACAATACTTTTTTAACCGGTGAAGCAAAGGCCTGGGTAAAGCGGAGAACAGGGCCTGATGAGGTGGTGCGGGTAGTACCGGATATGGAAAATGAAATAACTGTTTATAGGTTATATGTTGCTTTCGGTGCAAAGCGTGATGACCTGCCGGATGAAAAAAATCCGGATTATTTGGGCAGGATACTATTTGACGTGCAGAATTACTGGATATACGACGGCGATATCCTTACCATTACCGAACAGGAGCAACTGGCAAAGTTTATCATCAACTATGTTGAAGTTATTTAAGCGGATGTTATAGGGCAACATTACGAACAACGCGGTTCGATACGCCGTATCGTTACATGTAAACAGCAAATTTATTTAAAGCGGTTTGATCAAATCGCTTTGATTTTTAGCCTGAATAATACTATTTAGCTTTCTTTTCGCTATGGCTCACGTAATAAAATAAGCCGCCAACAAACGTAAAGATGATCCCGATAAATATAGGCCACCTTGAAGTCTGGAAGCCGTTGCCATCAATAGCCATCGAATCAGAGTCAACAGGGTTAACCTGCGACTTGTAATAAACTATTAAACCAATAGTTACTATTATGCCAACTATTAAAAGGATTACACTTACTTTTTTCATGATATCTATTGCTAAACAAAACTGCCGGGCAGTCCGGCGGTAAAAGTATGAATTTTTTAATATTTTTATAATGAATTTTTAGCAGCAATTTTCCGAAACATTAGCAGAGGGCATACGTATAAAGACTATTTATATCTATCGCCTTTATTTTATGCATCCCGAAATTGAAGCCGCTTTAACCATAGTAAGCAAGAAATATCCTGCTCCAAACGCCATTACGCTGCAAAATGCGGAAAAGCTGTTAAATTATATTGAGGATATAAATCTTGAAAGAACGGGAAAATTTGTGCCAACAGCATCGCAAAGCCTTTATATGCTGTGGAGTGTTGAAGATTGGGAGTTCCATATGGAATGCATAAAAAATGGCCGCATCCTTTATACCTTCCGTAAAGGCGGTAACGAAGAAGCCAGCGGATCATACCCGGTTGATAAATTCATTGCACAGCTGGAAAGATATTTATTGATTGGGGTAGCTTGATTCTGCCTTTGCGCCCGGGCAAATTATTTGTTATTATTCTGCGATCTCTGTAACTGCAATGATACTACTACGTTGTAATTCGTGAATGCATATGGGTTAAGGAAGCTCCCCTGGAGCTTAGGTCTTTTTTAGTTTTTCCTATAAACAGGATGCTCCTGCCGGAGCTTTTTTTATTGATTCGCTTCAATGCTATAGACTCCGTTAGGAGTCACGTGTTTATAGAAAATAAATAAATCTAAAATATGGCTCCACCGGAGCCTCCTTCGGCTA
>JABDCF010000126.1:0-662 GCA_013288235.1 Bacteroidota bacterium
GGGTTTCAGCGTCCAGGATTTAACCCTTGGAAAAAGACGGATTAAAAATTTTCAGGATTATACTTATAGTCTTCAGAAAGCTTCACTAAGGGCGTATATTTATAGAAGTAGTGATTTCCCCGTTTTTGCAGTATCTATCAATGCGTTTAATTAATTTTGTTTAATATGGGTACTGTCAATTTTTCCTTGCAAAGTTTTTATGATTCAACATCTGAACTGGTTGGTTTTAAATCCGGCATCTTGCTTTCCGACCTGACCATGAATAAAATTTTACTTGAAAAATATAACAACGAGGATTTCCTGATTCAAAACGATGTTCGCAAACATGTTAGAATAAAATCCGGCGATATTCAGGAAATGATTAAATATTTGCGTATCAGGATTGGCAACCTGCCGCCAAGTGATCTAAGTATTGATTACGGGCTGATAAGACCATATCTGATGTCGGAAGACGGAATGATCAATTATTCTAAATTAAGTAACTATGCACGTTCACTAAGAGATGTAGGGCAGTTGACGAAGGCGGCGTTATACAAACGAATCAAACAAAAAAATGAGCATCTAACGGATGATGTGATCAACGCATTTGTTATTACCATCTTAGCTGAATTAGATGACGAAATATATTATCCGCCGAATAGCCGCCGACAAATGGACCAAGT
>JABDCF010000126.1:672-11679 GCA_013288235.1 Bacteroidota bacterium
GGATAAACTATTTGATGAGGAAATTAAACCTTCCTCAGACGGCGCTTTTTTGGACCAAAAGTTTTTAGATTATCTTGCTGTCAACGGCCATGAAATCGAGGGTATTCATTGGCGAAATTTTGAACGGTTCATCGCCGAATATTTTAAAAGAAAAAATTATCACATTGTGCTGGGGCCGGGTACCAATGACGGTGGGGTGGATATCCGGGCATTTAACCCTGACAATCTAAAAGACCCACTGATCCTTATTCAGTGTAAGCGCCATAGTACCAACAATCAAGTAGATATTAACACGGTAAAGGCTTTTCATGCCGATCTTGCCTATGAAGATGTTCCGCATGGCCTTATTGCAACTACGGGTTACATCGCATCCGGCGGTAAAAAGGTAGTTGAAGCAAGGAATTATAATATTTCATTTGCAGAAAATGAAAAAGTAAAACAATGGTCAACTGCGATGTGGCAGTTTTCATAATACTGTTATAAGGACAAGCTTTTTTTCTTAGGCTTATCCTGTTGTTTTCGCTTGCCTTTTGCTTGTTTAGGTGGTTCAACTGCTTTGCCTACGGGTGCACGCTTTGCCAGTTCCTCCGTAATTAATTCCCGGATGTCGGACTTGACTTTATAGTAAGTCTCCAAAATTTCTTCTTCAGTCACTTCCCGGATTTTTTGGAGTGGCTTATAAGCAGCTTCTTCTTTCTTAATAGCTGCATGGTCATTGACGATCTCGTTATGAAATACTTTTAAATCGATCTTATTGGTTGGTTCATCCGCTACCATCCCCACAAATTCACCCGATGATAAAGTGGCAATTTTTGAGGCTGGTATCGCAAAATCAAGTTGAGTTGATTTGCTTACCGAAGTATCACTGCTGTTGATCGATAAACTTTCCTTCACCTGGTTGATCTTGCCAAAACGTTCGGACAACTGTTTAGCCGTATCGCCTGTGACCTGCCCGCAGATAATATTGCCGACAATATTCATAATTACCTCTGCCTGCTGCTGGCCATAGTCTTTTTTCAACTGGCTGTAATCCTGTATGCCTAACGTGGTTGCCACTTTGTTGGAACGGGCTGTGGCGATCAGGTTATCAATGTTATTCAGGAACACGGTGGGGAACTCGTCAAAGATCAAGCTGCTCTTTAACTGCCCTTTGCGATTGACCAGTTTAATCATTCTTGAAATATACAATGACAACACTGCACCATAGGTTTGTACCTTTTGTGGGTTATTGCCCATACAGACAATTTTCGGCGATGCCGGATTATTGATGTCCAGGGTAAAGTCATTCCCTGATAATATGTAGTAAAGCTTAGGTGATGCCAACCGGCCCAAACTGATCTTGGCGCTGGCGATCTGCCCCTCCAATTGGTCGGTAGCTTCATTAATAAAGGCAGATATAAATGGATTGACCAATACTTCTATTTCCGGCTCCATTTGCAGTACAGGAAACAATTGCTCATAATCGGCTTGTAATAATTCAATCGCATGTGGTAAAGTGCAATAAATACCATCTTTATATTTCCTTAAGTACCAGATCACCGCGGTCACAAAATTGATAGGGGATTCCACGAAAAAATCGCCTTGTTTACGTATCCATTCACGATTTAGTCCTAATAAGATTGTGCGGCTGGCTTCAGCAGCATCGGTAATGTCTTCCATTTCGCTAGGATAAAGCGGATTACAGCGGTGCTTAATTTCGTCCAGGTCAATGACATAAAAACCCGGTTTTACTTTATACTTCTTGTAATATTTAAGTAAGGCATTATAGGCAATACGAGAAAGGTCGTCAAACTTAAAATCGTAAACGAACATGCTAAAACCCTTTTTGATATGCTGATTAATCACATGTCGGATAACAAAGTATGTTTTGCCCGCACCGGGTGTGCCCACAACGAGCAAGCCGCGAAAAAGATTGATAAAATTGATCCAGCTTTTTCTGACTTTTCCTTTAAGCGTGTATTGTGCAGGCAGGTTAATTGAATATTCATTTTCCAGCAGGCGTTCTTCCTGCGGGAATGTTTCGTTTTCTTTATTGAAAACATCTTTGCCCAAGTTGATTTTTAACAAGCGTGATAACCTGCTGCCACCTGTTAAGATCAGCAAGTAGCCGGTTAAAGTTGTTCCTACATAGAAAAGTCCGATGTGTTCATTGTCTGATTGCAAGTCAAGACATAAATGGCTGAATGCGTAAATAAATAAGCCGGTCAGCAGGTAAGCAATGATGCTTTCTTTATTTATCTTTTCTTCCTTCCGGCCTTTTACGCCGATTAAGGAAACCGCCAGTAATGCTAACGCCGCAGCTTTACTTGACAGTTCGCTTTTAAATACCGGCAGCCTGCTTAATGAAGCAATAATCCGGTCTAAAAGTGCAGGTGTCCAGTCCAAATCATGAAAGGCCCCGTAACAAAATATATAAAAGTGTATGGCCAGTATAAAAAAACTGGCCAGCCTTGTGAAATCGAGTATCTTGCGTAAAGCTTGTATGTTTTCTCCTGTTTGCATTGTAATGTCTTTAGATGTTTAATTTCTTCTTCCTGCGTTTTCGCTTAGGCAGGAATGAATTATTTTCCGTTGCTGGTTTCAGTAGTGTTTCTAATAAGCTGGGCGATTTTGCCTGTTGTTGCTGTATATCAGGTAAATGCTTTTGATTTGCCGCTGTTAAACTGCTGTTTATTGTCGATTGGGTTGGCTTGATTGTGTTTTTGAAAGACTGGCCTTGCATGAATTGTCCGGTGATGGCTTTCGCCGTATAGTTTTTGCCCAAGTCGCTGCCGTTAAAAACTGTTTTGTTGTTATGATCAACAAAGGTGATCCCGTAGGTTTGTCCGCTCTCACTTCGCCGGAACACAACGGCAATTCCTTGTTTTTTCAGCGCTTCCGTAAAGGTTTGTTCAGTAGCCTTGCCTATGCTCAAAACCTTGTTGATCTTCGTTATTAAATCTGGTTTAAATTGCAACCTGTTTTCTTTATGCTGTGCAAACTGCTTTTCTAAGTAGGCTAATGTCGGTTTGGTATAAAGCGAACTTGATTTAATGGGTACGCCGATCTTGTTGCCATTGGTATCCAGCAGGCTGTAAACCAAACCTTTTTTCTGAAACATGGCAGTGTCTACCGCGCCTCGGTCGGCAACCACATTAAATTGTTTCAGTATCGCATTGAGTTCAGGAACCGAAGTAAACTTATAGGTGCTAATAACTGCGTTCACGGTGTTGCTGATGGCCCGTTTGGTCGGCGTTTTTCCATAAAGCGCTTTTTGCAAGTCTATCGGCTGGATGGCCGGCTCCGGCTTGTATTGCTTGCCTTGTGCTTTAACCAGGTTAAACTCGGTTTCAATTTCTTTCCTGGCTTTTTCCGATTGTAGCCTGCCAATATTATGTAGCGATATGCTTTCTCCCGTGGCTTGTATATTAGTGGTGACTAAATGGATGTGATGATGTGCGGCATCATAGTGCCGGTAGGCCAAAAAGGGTTGGTCGCCAAAACCTATCTTTTCCATATAGGTAATAGCGATCTGTTGCAGCTTCTCATCGTCCAGCTTTTCAGCGCTATCAAAGTTGAGCGAAATATGCAATGTATTGGTTTTGACGTTGGGCTTCAATTGCATCAGGTTTTCAAACCGCTGCAATTTTTGATGGAAGTTCATTTTGTCAATATCCCCGGCAAAAGCACTGGCCAATATTAATTCGGCCTGCCCTTCAACTACCTTGTTTTCATTATAATGCAAGGCGCCTCTCAGCTTTTTACCAGTAATTATCTTGGCAACCATTTGTGACTAAGCTGGTTAACGATCCGTAAGATATCATCTGTTTTCGCGTCAACTATTTGATAGAGTTTGGCTACGTGAAACAGATATGAATCCGTCGGCCTGCCTTTTTTACCGGCGATATGAAATCCTTTTGTAAGCTGGTTGATATTGATCCCGATGGCTTTGAGTTCCTTTCGTGTCAATGCCAGTTCCTCCATTGCCGCGTTCAATGTCATATCCTTATAAAATAGTGTTATCTTTTCCTGGCTTAATACCTTTCTTGCCACTTCACCCACACTATGGCAGTCGCTGCTTTGCCTGATCTTGTCCAGTCGGTCAAATGCCTTTTGGGTTAGTCTTGTCCGGACAAAGCAGGTAAGCACATCTTCAGGATTAGCATACTTTTTACGGGGCATTACAATATTTTCTTATGGCAGGCTAAGGGGCAAGTTCCGCGCCCCTGGTTTTCTTGTGGTAACAAGCAAAGTGATTTTCGTGGACGAAAATACATCTTTGCTGGGCTCACGCGAGAACAGCGGACTTTACGAAAAGCCTACTTTGACTTCCGGTTTTACTATGATTTATTAATGCTGATTGTGTTAAAGGCGGTTGTTGGGTAATGGTCAGGCGGCTTCAGTTTTTCCTCTTTCATGGCTTTATCATTTCTGCCAAAGATGCCGCCCCGCGCTGCGGGGGCTTCCCATGCTATTCCTATGGGTGGGTGATTATCACACTTACCGTCCACAAAAATTCCTTAAATTCGATTATATCTTAGTACTGGAGCCCTTAATTATTAGAACTATGGAAATTGAACACTATCATTCAGGGATGATCAAGCCGGAAGTCGCCATTGAAGCTTTAAAAAGCACGGGATTATTGTATCAGAAGACCAAGCCAAGGAAATTATTGAAACCATGTTTTTTTAGTTAATTTATCTGTCGATCAAATCGTAGCACCTGCCAAGGTGGAGGATTCGGAGTAAATAAAAAAGGCCGTCTTGAGACAGCCTTAAAAGATAGAGGTGTTAGGCAATCGCTCGCCTGGTAGTTTTCTTCAGCGGTGAAAGTTTGTTTTGCAACTGTTCCATATCTGCGCTTATCTTATGATCCATGACCTTCGCGTAGATTTGCGTGGTTTTAATGCTGGTATGCCCCAGCATTTTAGCAACACTTTCAATAGGCACGCCGTTGTTCAAGGTGACAGTAGTTGCGAACGTGTGCCGCGCAATATGAAAGGTAAGCGGTTTATAAATATCACACAGGTCAGCAATTTCTTTCAGATAGGCGTTCATTTTCTGATTGGTCAACACCGGCAGTAAACTGTCGGTAGCTTCACATTGCGGATGGTCTTGATACCGCCCCATAATTTCCAAAGCTACTGGCAGAACGGGTATACGGGAAAGCGTGTCTGTTTTTTGTCGGTGGGTGTGTATCCACAATTTACCATCAATACCCTTGATGAGTTCAGCGCGTTTTAGCTTAAATACGTCTATATATGCCAGTCCCGTATAGCAACAGAATATAAAGATATCACGGACTGCACTTAGCCGTTCAACATGCAGTTTCTTTTTCATCAGCCTGTCCAGCTCATCCTGAGTTAGTACTTCCCTGTGAACTGCTTTTGTTTTAGGCTTATAATTCAGATATGGGTCAATGGTCAGCCAACCATTGCCGATACAGATGCGGATGATTTTGCCAAGGTTCTTGATATACTTGATCGCTGAATTGTTACCGCATTTGCGAACGCTACGCAAGTAATATTCAAAATCTGTCAAGAATTTAAAAGACACTTGATTTACGGGCATATCTTTGATATTGTATTGCCATTGCATAAACTCTTTAGTGTGCATCAGGCAGGTTTCATATCGTTGTAATGTACTCTTTTCGTATTCCTGACCAACAAGTGATTTCATTTTTTCATTATGGTCTTCAAACACAGCTACCAATGTCCTTGCCCGTTCCTCTTTTCCCAGGAAACGATTTTTAACGGTTTCCGCAGTAACGATCTCATTGTTTTGATACATTAAATTATGCAGTTCCTGCGCCTTTGCCTGCATCCTATCTAAAAACGCATTGAGTGTCCGCACGTCTTCTTTCGTGCCATTCATTCGGCCTGCCTGTCCATTCCATTTTGATGGCTCACAGGTTTTCCCAGTCGATATTTCCGACCGCATGCCATCGACAGTAAATCGTAAATAGATCATAATTGGCCCGCTGGTGTACGTGCCGCGCTTTTTCAAATAAAAAAGCAGATTGATGTTAGTTCTCATTACACATGATTTTAAGTGAACAAAATTGTTAATTTGGTCACCCGCAATCAAGATGTTCAATAATTGAAGTAGTTGTAATACAGATAGTTACAACACATTTGGTGAGCATGGATTTGCCCTGAAAATGCTCACCGAATTGCTCACCATTTTGATGCGAATTGATGCACATTTTAGCACTTTCGGACAAATAAAAAAGCCTGTAATCATTTGATTTACAGGCTTTTAGTTGCTTTTGGCATTGTTTAAAGCGGAATGGACGGGACTCGAACCCGCGACCCCGTGCGTGACAGGCACGTATTCTAACCAGCTGAACTACCACTCCGGTTATCCAAAAGTATGCCTTTGGATGGGACGGCAAATATACGCAAGATTTTTTTCTACACAAGTTGTTTTTTAAAAAACTTAAGCACTCGTACATAACTACCTGACAACTTGAACATTGCTGACAAGTTTAGCGCTTAAATATGCCCGTGACCGGTGCTAAACGTATATTTTTTATTATAATAGTTTATCAATTCAACCAGTAGCAGGTTGGGTACCCAGCTTAAAAATGAAATAATGATGTAATTGTTTTCGAACCCAACACCACTGCCGAACATCGTAAACGCCCAAATATAAAATCGCAGCATTACTGCGCCAAAGGCCAGCGCATAGCTGCGGCGCATCATTTTAACATGATCGTCAACCCGCCCTTTTTTAATAAGCACCCAGGCGGCAAGCGTAAAAGTCACCCATAATGTGTTTTGCATAAGGAAAGATGCGAAAACCCAATTGCCCCGGTTAATAAACAACGTCATTACATAAGCGCCCGGTGCAGCAAAAAACAATACGCCAAATACATAAATTTTGCCCAATATTTTATGCAAGGGACGGTTATTGTAAACCTTTTTTGAGAATTGAAAAAAGCCGATCAACAATATGATACTGCTGCCGATGATATGGCAGTAAAAGGCAGGCAGGTACCAGCCAGTTTCAACAGCAGCCTGCTTTATTTCTAAAAAGGCCGAATGGTGCTTAAAATCATAATATTGCAAAAAGGTGCCCGCACACAGTACTAAAACCCAGAAAAAGGCAAAATACCACAATAATCGTATCACAACTTTCATTTACTGGCCAATGTATTGGGTTTTGGTTTATTCAGCCTGCTGTTTATCCAGCTTATATTGTATTTATCAATTTCGGTTAATGAGTCATCAACATTGGCGTTATTCGACTTATTATCTCCCATATTATATGAGGCCATCTCTTCGAATACGTTTATCCACCTTTTGTCCTTAAACTGGTAACGGTAATCGGCGTATATCTCATTTTTCATGTAACGAAGCATTTCAGGTGTAATATGGTCGATGATCTTTTTTTCTCTTTTGTCAAAGAAGCCGGTACCGACAAGCATGGTATAACAGGCGTTTAAATAGGAGTCGTCCATTTTTACATATTTAGTGAAACCGAAGTTCCTGTTGTCAGGTAATTCAACCAGCTTATTATCCTTAATTGCTAAGTAGTGATAATACGGACCGCCATCCACATATTTTGTAGTGTCATACAAATCCAATGAAAGGGTTGCGCCTGCTTTTACCTCGAATAATGAATCGTTTATTACTTTAATGCTGTTCACATCGCATATTCCTTCCAATGCAGCCGTTCCATCGCCAGGTGTATAATCTACCTGGATATCCTGTGTAAATACCCTGTCATTCTTTTTATCAACAATTACTATGTTTTTCTTGTCGTAAAATTCAGTCCTGCCGCCCAAAAAGTAGTCACGGATAGAATAAAAGGATGCCTCCAGCCAGTTTGCGGCCTCCTTATTTGTACCTGAAAAGCCTACCTCGTATTTTTCGTGAACATCGCCGTTGTCATCATCATCGCTGCCCTTTCTCAGCGGGTTTTTAAAATCCTTCATCTTTTCAATCATATTAAGGTCAGTAAGGTAAGAAGGGGGAATATAAACCGCGCCGTTTTCTTTGCGCGAATTATATTCAGTAACAACTGATAAGGCGTTTGTATAAAGGTCAAAACGATTTCCAATGTTTTTTATTTTTGAAAAGAAATCACTGATCTTTATGTCAACTTTTTCAGAAATGCCCATATCTTTTTTCAGATAAAAATAATCGCTGCCATTCCTTAACACAGCTAAATTAATATCATCCTCGATTGGAAATACCTGGTCATAATTAACCGGCACCACAATCTTTCCATTAAGATCATAAAAACCTCTTTTGTTATCCTTTTCAACCTCGACGAGCCCGGGGAAGGTGGCGCTAATATTATGTATCAGATCATATTCAACGGGGATAACCTCTTTCAAATCCGGATCAACAAGGCCCATTTTATACGGTTCAATAACAGAATCCTTGTAACGGTTTATGTTCCTGTAACGGCTTATGTCTTTGTCTAAATCCCATTTGCCTTTTACCACATAAAAAAATACTTTCTTATCAACGTGGGCAAACCATATAACACTATCGTACCTGCTTTTTAATTGGGTTGCGGTTTTAAAAGCAGCCAGGGTTTCCGGGCTGTATTTGTCCTTGTCGGATAAGGTTTTACTCTTTACATAGGCCTCATAAGCTCCGTAATCGGCCAAAAACTTTCGGGCATCCACTTGTAAAATTTTGAATTGATTCGCAGCGGTCCTATGTATTTTAAGAATAAGCACCGATTGTCTATCGGTTAAAGAATCATGACTGAACTTTGCGGGTATATTTGCAACAATTAACTCTGAGCTTGTGATCTTTATCTTACTCGCATCAACGTCAAGGGTTAAGCCAAAATTAGCCTTCCCAATGCCATTGACGCTACTTTTGCCGGCCAGCAGGTTTATCAGCCTGTGTAATATTTTAATGTTCTGGCTGGCATCAAAATAAGCCAGCAACGAATCGGTATTGCCTTCTTTTACGCGGTTGTTAAAACCGTTTAAAAATTGGCTGATCTCGTCTTTACCAGGTTTGGCTGTATCTTTATGCCTTATAATAAGAAATATACCGGCAAGTAAAATTACACTTGCAACAGCGATGACAATAGGTTTGGTTTTCATAACACCAATATAGGTTGTTTTATATTAACAAAAAATATTTTTGGTGTGAAGCCATGGATAAGCTTATGCCGGGAAATTTAAAAAGCACAATGTCAACGGGTTTATTTAATAACATATAGACACTTTTGAAAATAATTTTAAATGCGCCTGCCGTTTTCCAGGTGCAAAGTGGCAGAAAAAGCAATTTGAAAAGCCTATTTGAAAAATTATTTTTATAAAAAAGCCACAGATGGCATAAATTTCATCTATTCTTCATAAATCGTATTTTTAATAGCAAATAAAATTTGCGTTTTTCGCTTAAAAATCATTAGATTTATCCCTTAGATTAAACAAACCCTGATGCAATGATATACCTTAATTTAAGGGAGTTAACGTGCAGGGCGGTGATAAAATTTTAATTGTAGTTTTTTTGGGGAAAGCCGCCCGCCTTTTGGCGGGCGGCTTTTTGCTTTTAATGTGCATCTACCGGCATTTTTACAGCTTTTTTAAATGGCTGCAGGTAAAGCAACGGTATTGAAAATAACATAACCAGCCCGGATATCCAGTAAGCGTCGTCATAAGTTAATAACAATGATTGCCTGGTTACCGCGCCCTCAATTGCCATATAAGCCATATGCAGTGCATCTGAGACCGATTTACCCTCGGCCACGAAAGCATGTTGCAGCATATTCAACCGGTCGTTAAATGCGTTGTTATAGGGGTTTATATTCGAGAGCAGGTCGCTACGGTGTTTTGCACTCCTGATATGGATAATGGTAGTAAGCACGGCTATGCCAAAGGACCCGCCCAACTGGCGCATCATATTATTTAAACCTGTGCCCTGGCCAAGTTCAGGCCCCTTCAAATCTGCAATTGCAAGTGTAGTAAGTGGAACAAATAACAGCGCCATCCCAACCCCTCTTATCAAAAGAGGCACCAATACGTCCTTTTGGCCTGTGCCAAGCGTTGAGTTACTCAACATGGTAGTAAACACAAAGAACAAAAACATCCCTCCTGTAGCCATAAATTGAGCAGGAATGCCCCTGTTTAACATTTTCCCGATGAACGGCATCATCACAATGGTACAAAGCCCTCCCGGGAACAATAATTCACCGGTTTGCTGCGCCGAGAACCCGAGCAGGTTTTGGCAAAACACAGGGAACACGAAAACTGATCCATATAACCCAAAGCCGAGTACAAACGAGGTGAACATACCCACCGCGAAACTCCGGTGCCGCATGATACCAAAGTTTACTATCGGGTGCTCGATGCTCAATTCGCGCCATATAAACAGGATTACCCCTAATACAGCTGCTATAGTAAGCACAAGGATATAAGGCTTGGCAAACCAATCTTCCGATTCGCCTTTTTCAAGAATTGTTTGTAAACTGCCTACAGCTATCGCCAGCAGGGCAATGCCCCACCAGTCGATGGGCTTTCCTTTTGCCTCCTTGGGCGTCTCTCGAATAAATGTGTAAGCGCAAAATGCTGCAAGCGTTCCTACCGGAATATTCACGTAAAAAATCCATCTCCACGTAAAATGGTCGGTAATAAACCCGCCAATGGTTGGCCCTACAGTTGGCCCCACAACTGCACCTAACCCAAATAATGCGGTTGCTGTCCCTATTTGTTCGCGCGGCCAGGTCTCTACTAATATGGCCTGTGAAGTTGATATTAAACCACCGCCGGCAAGCCCTTGTAATATCCTGAACATTACCAGCTCATTAAGGCTGGTTGCATTCCCGCATAAAAACGAGGCTATAGTAAATACGATTATCGAAGTGATAAAATATTGTTTCCGCCCAAAACGGCTTCCAAGCCAGCCTGACATGGGCAGTATAATTACGTTTGCCACCGCATAGCCGGTAACTACCCAGGCAACATCCTCAAGGGTGGCCCCCAGGTTTCCCTGTATTTGGGGGATCGAAACATTTACAATCGTAGTGTCTATCAGCTCCAGTAACGAAGCGATGATCA